>DCAT01000083.1:17710-23150 GCA_002312935.1 Oceanospirillaceae bacterium UBA1126
AAGTCAGCAATGATTGCTAACTTTTTAGCTAATATGAATCGCATAAGTGAGGCTGAACCCGGTGCGTTTGAAGAGCCTGCAGAAGATGAGTTTGATAGCAAATTGTCCCAGTCACTATCAGACGATCTCCATCGAGACATACAGACCATCACCCTCAGAATGTCAAGCAACACAGCCTTAGCAGCGGATTTAAAGATAGTTGATCGAGGTATCTACAGCCTAATGGAGTCTTTAGTCGATATTGCCCAGACCTACTCAGAGACTGACGAGGAACTAGAAGAGATGTTAGGTAGCTACTCAGACCTAATGCATCAGATATCAAACAAGAAAAACAGCTAAAAGCAGGCAAGGAAGGCTATTTAGTATCTAAGCCTTGCCTAAAGCCTCAAAAAAGACTTGGAAAGTGGAGTGAGGTGAGAAAGTTCGCCACATAAGCCGGGTTCTGTCGTGGACAGTCATTCATCTAGGGCCTGCGTCGCCACAGGCCTCTTGCGACCTACCCGAACCCAGTGCGGGCCGCACCTAATGGGTTCCTATTTGGTCTTGCTCCAAGTGGGGTTTACCATGCCGTAACGTGTTACCACGCACGCGGTGCGCTCTTACCGCACCCTTTCACCCTTACCGCCCGATAAATCGGGGTTGGCGGTCTACTCTCTGCTGCACTAGCCGTCGGCTCACGCCGCCCAGGCGTTACCTGGCACTTTGCCCTATGGAGCCCGGACTTTCCTCCCCTACCCAAACACCTAAGTGCAGAATAGCAGCGACTGTCTGGCGAACTTTCTCGCGCGCAGGATACCGAGTTTAGCCAGCGCTGGCAAGGTTAAATACAGCCTAAGCTGCAGTTACTTACCCTGCAGCTCTAGGGCTCGGTCATACAATGCCTTTTTTTTGTGCCCCGTAATAGCCGCAGTAATAGCTGCTGCCTTTTTTATAGGCAACTCCGCTAGTAATAAAGTGAGCATACGTTCCTCTTCTGGGCCAATATCCTGCAACTGTTCTGGCTCTGCGCCCTCAATGAGCACCACAAACTCACCTTTTTGCTGGTTGTGATCAGCCAACAACCACGCTTGCACTTTACTTGCAGGGGCACCGTAAACAGTTTCAAAGGTTTTGGTAAGTTCTCGAGCCAAGACTAATTGCCTGTCTGGGCCTATGACTGACACAATGTCGTCAACCATGGCAACAATACGATGCGGGGACTCATAGAATACTTGGGTATGAGTCACTTTAGCTAGCTGCTCCAGATGTTGCCTACGACCGCTGCTTTTAGCGGGTAAAAAACCATAAAAGCTAAATCGATCAGTGGACAACCCGGACACACTGAGTCCTGCAATTAATGCACAGGGGCCCACTATGGGAACGACCCTGTACCCTGCATCGCGAACTGCACTCACAAGGTGATACCCTGGATCCGAAATAAGTGGTGTCCCCGCATCTGAAATTAAGGCAATAGATTGGCCCGCTGCCAATTTTTGCACCAGTGCCTGGGCCCTTTGTCGCTCATTATGATCGTGCACCGCTAACATTGGCGTAGAGATAGAAAAATGTTGCATTAACCGGCCACTATGGCGTGTGTCTTCGGCGGCGATGAGGTCTACTTTTTTTAGAGTGTCTACAGCCCTTGGGCTTAGATCTTCTAAGTTACCAATAGGAGTTGAAACCACGTAAAGAATTGCTGTTGTCATGCCTTTGGGCCTTTTGGACTTGTTTGACCGAGCTTTTATGCTAGGCTTACTTAACTCAGATCACCGCAGAGGTCTGAACTAAGGGTATTGTAACCTAAACCGCCTAAACCATACCTGCTAAGAATGCTTTATGACCTTAATCCGACACTATTGCTTACGCTTCACAAGCCTCACATGTAGCTTAGTATTTCTCAGTGCCTGTCAGCAGCAAAATGTGCTTCCAACATCCCCAGCACCCAAACCTGTGATGACGCCAGCCCAAGCAAAGGTAGCCACTAAAACAGTTACAGATACGATTGTTATTAATTTGGATTTAACTCAAAAAAAAGCACCAAAGCCAAAAACACAACCAAAAATAATACCTATACCAAAGGCAGCACTGGCACCAACACTGATGTCAATACAAAAACAAGAACCAGCGCCAGCGCCAGCACTGATAACAATAACTAAGCCTTCCAAAGCAATAGCAGTAGCTCAAGCGTTAATACCTGTTCAAAAAAGCATTGTCTCCAAGGACAAGATAGCAGCTAGCTTAGCGATGCTTGACAATGCTGTTACTGAAACCCAACAGCGCCCAACCGCCTCTGTGAACAGTGAAAAGCACCAAGACCTAATCATCCAGCTTGATGCAAAACTGGAGGGTGTTGCCAATGCGCTCCCAGCACCGGCTATTCAGGACATCATCGAAGAAGCGGGTATAGACCAAGCGCCTCTAATAACATTTAAAACAGCCCCCAAGGCACCTGCTCAGCGCATAATTAATGTGGGTGCCAACACACCTAAACGTATTGCCTTAGCCATGCCCTTGAACGGTAAACTGGGTAAAGCAGGGCAAGCTGTGGTGGACGGTTTTATGGCCGCTCGTTTTGAATCCAAAGCAGGCTCTGACGTTATTCCCTATATCAAAGTCTATGACACCACACAGCTAAGCAGCCTTGATGCACTTTATCTTCAGGCTTCAGCTGATAGTATGGACATAGTCATCGGCCCTCTCGACAAAGAGAGGGTGATTGAGCTTAGTCAAAAAGATGCGCTACCTATCCCTACACTGGCCCTTAATTACATCCCCATAGGCAGCAATAATAGTACCACCAGTAACTTAATTCAGTTTGGCTTAGCCGTAGAAGACGAAGCCTTACAGTTAGCTCAACGTAGTTTAACAGCGGGCCATAAGCGCATTGTTATTTTGCACCAAGACCAGCCATGGGCTATTAGAGCAGCACAGCATTTTGGGTCCTCTTGGGTTGGATTAGGGGGTGAAATTGCAGATCAGGTAAGCTTTTCTGGCGCTGGTGACCATTCCAAGACGATTACCCAAGCCTTGCTCATCAACCAGAGTCATGAACGCGCAAAAATGCTTAAAACACACCTAGCAGGCAGTGGCAACGCTGTTAAGTTTGAGCCTCGACGACGCAAGGATGTTGATGCAATTGTGCTATTTTCATTACCCACAGATGGGCGTCAAATCATCCCAACATTAGCGTTCCACTATGCTGCTGACCTTCCCGTTTATGCTAGCCACCACATATACCAAGGCCCTACTGAAACAAGCCGTGATCGGGATTTAGAAAGAGTGATTTTTACAGAACTACCTTGGCTCATTGAGCAGCCTAGCGTGCAACAAAAAATAAGCCAAAAATGGCCTGATAGAGAAAGATACACGCGCCTTTTTGCTATTGGCGTTGATGCATACCAGCTATTTCCAAGGCTTGGAGAATTACAAAACCTTACCAATAGCAGCGTAGATGGAGTCACTGGTATTTTGCAAATGAATAGCCTTGGCAGGATAGTAACCCAGAGTTCTTGGGGGAAATTCAAGTCTGGCAAAGTGCTTGTGGAGCCAAAATAATGGTGATGAGTTCCACTAAAGTGGGCGCCTGGGCCGAAGACATCGCCTGGCAACATATACAGCAACGGGGCTGGAGTTTAATTGCGCGTAATTTTTTTTGCAAAGGTGGTGAGCTTGACATCATAGTTAGAAAAGGTGGCGTGCTGGCATTTGTTGAAGTAAAGTACCGCAAAAACCATACGATGGGTGGCGCCATAGCCAGCCTTAGTCATGCCAAACAACGTCACTTAATTCATAGCGCTAAGGTGTTTTTGCAACGCTATCCATTACTCAGCAAGCTGGACTGCCGCTTTGATCTTATCGCCATTAGTGGTTCCGATGGCCCCCATAGCCAAGTTCAGATACAATGGTTGGATAATGTATTTATCACATCAGGCTAAGGCTAGAGCTCATTAATGGAACTGCAAGAAAGGGTTATTAATCAATTCCATGAGCACATGGGCTGCGCAGCATACAGTGCAGAGCATCTACCTCAAGATATTGCTATAGCAGCACAGATGCTGCATCAATGTTTTATCCAGGAAGGTAAAGTTCTCATTTGTGGCAATGGTGCCAACGCCGCCAACGGCCACCATTTTAGTGCAGCTTTATTAAGCCGTTTCAGGCAAGAACGCCCAAGCTTACCCGCTTTTAATTTGGCCGCTGACAGTACAACGATGAGTGCAGTTATTCGTGACTCCAGTTTTCAAGACGTGTTTGCCAAGCAGATTACAGCGCTGGGGCAGCAAGGTGACATCGTTATTGTTATGTCAGAACAAGGTAATTGTGGTAATTTAATTCAGGCAATACAAGCCGCCCATAATCGTAACTTGCAAGTTATTTCAATTACTGGTCAAAGCGGTGGTGATATGGCCACAATTCTGGATCCAGACGATGTTGCTATTCGTATTCCTAGTGACAACAGCGTGAACATATTACAACTGCAGCTGGTAACCATTCACTGTCTTTGTGATTTAATCGATTTTCAATTATTTGGGAGCAATGAATAAATGCTAAAAAGAGGCATTCAACTCATCACTTTAGCTAGCTGCATCGGTTTTGTGAGCGCTTGTACACCACTGCTTAACAGTACGCCAATCACAGACAACAAAGGTTCTCGCTCCTTAGGCACCTTGTACAATGACCAGCTCATAGAGACGTCTGCTGTAGACGCTATTTTACGTGCTTCACCTTTGCTAGCAAACGCTAATGTTGGTGCTGTCAGCGTGAACGGGATTGTGTTGCTCATTGGCCAAGTACCAAGTGAAGACACTAAGATTATTGCAGGTGCAAAAGCCCGTGGCATAAGCAATGCTCGCAAAGTACATAATGAACTTTTAGTTAGCGGGCCAGCGTCATATATTGTTAGAACCAATGACACCCTCATCACTACTAAGGTGAAGGCACGCATGGTGGGTGAAACTGCTTTTCCAGTGAGTCGGATTAAAGTGATCACTGAGAATGGAGTTGTTTATCTGATGGGGCTTGTCACCCATGCGGAGGCGGATTGGGCTGTAAGAATTGTCTCTAGTGCTAGCGGCATACAGCGCATTGTTAAGGTATTTGAATATATCGATTAGCCTGAAGATGGTTTCTACAAGACAATAAAAAAGGGCCTAATGGCCCTTTTTTATTGTCTTGTAGATTACTTAACCACTTTAAGGGTAGGCCGCTTAGTTCGGCTAGCGATCGATGATACAGTTGCAGATGCTTTAGGCTTGTCTGCCAAACCAGTAGGCACACTTTGTGGGCCATCTGGGTCCGGTATACCAGGCTCAAAGCCAAAACCCATACCTTCACCGCTTTCTTTAGCATAAATCGCCATGACAGCCAGTATTGGCACATAGACGTGCATAGGCACGCCACCAAAACGAGCATTAAACTCTACTGCATCATTGCTTAGGTTTAAACCTTCAACAGCCCCAGG
>DCAT01000083.1:23530-36365 GCA_002312935.1 Oceanospirillaceae bacterium UBA1126
TTGATTGTTGCATCAACAACAATATGGGGAGTGGAGTCATTGTCTAAAATCCACTCATGAAGCGCGCGCAACAAATAAGACCGGCTTGGAGTCATCATCTTAATGACCTCAATTAAAGCCGGATTTCATGCTCAAGCTCAGACAAACTTTCCTGAAAGCCTTCACGGGCAAAGATGCGCTCCATATATTCAAGCATAGGTGCGGCTTGTAGTTCTGGAAGGTCTATACCCAACTGAGGCAAACGCCACAAAATAGGAGCAATGCAACAGTCTACCAAAGTAAACTCTTCACTCATGAAGAAGTCTTTTTCAGTGAAAATAGGTGCCGTGGAGATCAGGCTCTCGCGTAACTCTTTTTGCGCTTCTACAATTTCCACTTCGTCATCCGAGGTCATAATGACATCAGCAAGACGGCACCAATCACGCTCGATACGGTACATGTACAAACGACTTTCCGCGCGAGCAACTGGGTATACTGGCAACAAAGGTGGATGCGGGAAACGCTCATCTAAGTATTCCATCATCACGTTGGCTTCGTAAAGCACTAGATCACGGTCTACCAGAGTTGGTAAGCTGTTGTACGGGTTCAGATCTGCCAGGTCTTCTGGCTTATGCTCGGCATCAACATCAATAATGTCAACGGTAACACCTTTTTCTGCCAAAACAATACGCACACGGTGGCTATAATGATTTGAACCGTCAGAAAAAAACGTCATGGAAGAGCGTTTAGCGACTACACCCATGGAGATACACCTCAATAATAAACGATAGCGCTAAGCGCCGAAAACCAAACTGCGATCTAAGGCGTTCACCTATAGTGAACACCTTAGATCGCACTTAAATAGATTAGAGCGAGGCATTATACCTCAAAGTTGGCTGCTAATGGACGTCGCGCCAGTATTCCTTCTTCAGGAAGTAGAACAAGATGGTCATCATTATACAAAACAAGACAGCCCACAGGCCAATACGCTGACTGTCACTTTTATACGGCTTAGCCATATAGGACATAAAGTTAGTTAAGTCATATATAGTGGCGTCAAACTCAGCTGGAGTCATAGACCCAGTACCTTCTGCTATAGAAAATATCTCACAACTCTGCTCAGTCATGGGTTCACCCGTTTGGGAATCCATAACTGCAGCACCGTGGAGGTCAACTATAGCCACATCGCCACATGTTTTAGACTGTACACCTTGCAACTCTGCCAACACATTTGGCATACCCACAGCTGGATATACCACGTTATTGACGCCGTATGGCCGGCTTTCATCAACGTAAAAAGTACGCAAATAAGTGTAAACCCAGTCGGCGCCCCTTAAGTTAACCTCGTTGGTTAAATCTGGTGGCGTAGCACCAAACCACTTAGCAGCAAGCTTAGGGTCCATGGCACTAGTCATCTGCTCACCAATTTTCTGGTCACCAAAAATTAAATGTTCAGTCATCAGATCTTCTGGAATGTCTAAGTCTTCTGCAGCACGGATGTAACGCTGATACTTGGCAGTATGGCAACCCAGGCAGTAGTTTACATAGGTTTGCATACCACGCTGCAGCGACGCTTTGTCTGTGGCGTCTGCTTGCATTGAGTCTAGCTGGATAGCTGGGCCAGCGCTGGCTTGTGCAAATACTGGCAGCAGCATCACTAAAGTTAACAAAAATAACTTTTTCATCATCATACCACCCTTGCTGGAACAGGCTTCGTCACTTCCATGCGCGTATAAAACGGCATCAGTATGAAGTAAAGAAAATACAAAGCAGTGCACAACTGAGCCACCATGGTGCGACCTTCAGTTGTAGCCAGAGTACCTAGGTAACCCAAGATCACAAAACTAACTACAAAAATACCTAACCAGAGTCGGCTCATCCAGCCTTTGTAGCGCATAGATTTAACAGGGCTACGGTCTAACCAAGGCATCACAAACAAGATAGCAATTGCTCCACCCATAGTAATTACACCCAAGAATTTAGCGTCTAAACCAAACAGTGGGAAGGTAATCGCACGCAACATAGAGTAGTAAGGCGTGAAGTACCATACTGGCGCAATATGTTCTGGCGTCTTCAGTGAATTAGCCGGTTCGTAGTTAGGCTTCTCAATAAAGTAACCACCCCCTTCAGGAAAGAAGAAGATTACCAAACAGAACACCGTCAAGAACACTCCCACTGCAACTAAGTCTTTAATCACATGGTATGGCCAAAAAGCAACACCATCGACAGGCACTCCATTTTCATCTTTGTTTTGGTCAATCTCGATGCCATCTGGGTTGTTGGAGCCGACATCGTGTAGTGCCAAAATATGCAACACTACCAAACCAATAATAACCATCGGCAAGGCAATAACATGCAATGAGAAGAATCGGTTTAAGGTGATCCCCGAAATTAAGTAGTCGCCCCTGATCCACTGCACTAAATCTTCACCAACCACTGGAATCGCTCCAGCAAGAGATAAAATTACCTGCGCACCCCAGTAGGACATTTGGCCCCAAGGCAGCAAGTAACCAAAGAATCCTTCAGCCATTAACGCCAAATAGATGGCCATACCAAACAACCAAATAAGCTCACGTGGCTTTTGGTAAGAACCGTACATTAAGCCCCTAAACATGTGTAGGTACACCACAATGAAGAAGGCTGATGCGCCAGAGGAATGCATGTAGCGGATAATCCAACCCATTTCTACATCACGCATAATATATTCGACAGAAGCAAACGCCCCTTCCGCTGAAGGCTCATACGACATGGTCAGCCAAATACCTGTAAGTATTTGATTGACGAGTACCAGTAGAGCCAGCACACCAAAAACATACCAAAAGTTTAGGGTTCTAGACGCATAATACTTAGACATGTGGTCTTGCCACATCTGGGTTAGGGGAAAACGATCATCAATCCATCGAACAATACCACTTTCCGCTTTAGCGCGGTTAGGATTACCTACACCCATTATGCATTTCCTCCGTCTTCGCCAATAAGAATAATAGTGTCACTCTCGTAAAAATGTGGCGGAATTTCTAAATTTGTAGGAGCGGGCTTACCTTTATATACTCGGCCCGACAGGTCGAAGGTAGAACCGTGGCAAGGGCAATAAAAACCACCTTGCCAATTCGCGTCAAAGTCGGTTGGAACTACCTCAGGACGGTAGGTTGGAGAGCAGCCTAGGTGTGTACAAAGGCCAATCATCACCACGACTTCATCACGTAACGCACGAGCTGCATTGCCAGGTACATACTTTGGCTGCTTCGATTTAGCAGAATCAGGATCTGCTAAACTATCATCCAGCACTGCCAAATTTGCCAAAGCTTCTGCGGTGCGGCGAACAATCCATACTGGTTTTCCACGCCATGCAACAATTACTTGCCCACCTGGCTCTAACTTACTGATATCTGCCTTTACTGGAGCACCCGCCGCCCGGGCTTTTGCACTTGGGTTCCAAGAGGCTACAAAAGGGGTTAGTGCACTTACACCACCAACACCGCCCACAACTAGGGATGCACCGACTAATACGCGACGTCGAGTCGGATTTTCGACTTCATTACTCATTCAATGGGACTCCAGCTAAGCTGTAAAATTTCTGTTCGCATTTTAAAGGAAAGGCACTAAATAGACAAGGTTAAAAGGCACTAAATAGGTAAGGTTAATGCCTCAAAACGGCCCCAAATAAAGCCTTTTCTTTTAGACAAGGCAAAAAAAACCCAGCAACATGGCTGGGCTCTTTTGAGTGCACCAAAATGATGCGATAAGCTTAACGCTTAGAGAACTGAGGACGCTTACGCGCTTTGCGTAAACCAACCTTTTTACGCTCAACTTCACGGGCGTCGCGGGTAACAAAACCAGCAGCACGCAAGCTAGGACGCAAGGTTTCGTCAAAGTTCATCAGTGCCCGAGTAATGCCGTGGCGAATTGCCCCAGCTTGACCAAAACCACCACCGCCTTCCACGGTAATCTTTAGGTCGAACTTTTCAACTGTTTCTGTCAACTCTAGCGGCTGACGAACAATCATGCGAGCTGTCTCACGACCAAAGTAAACATCCAACTCGCGGCTGTTTACAGTGATGGCACCAGTGCCAGGAGTCATGAACACACGAGCGGTAGAGGTCTTACGACGACCAGTACCATAATATTGAGTAACTGCCATGATCGTCTCCTTACAGGGTCAATGCTTGTGGTTGTTGCGCTTGATGTGGATGCTCAGTACCGGCATACACTTTAAGCTTGGTGTACATAGCTCGGCCCAAAGGACCTTTTGGCAACATACCTTTAACAGCGAATTCAACGGTGCGCTCTGGAGCGTGATCAACCATTTTTTCAAAAGACATAGAACGCAAACCACCTGGGTAACCAGTATGACGGTAATACATTTTATCTTTTGCTTTGTTGCCAGTTACACGAACTTTCTCAGCGTTGACCACGATGATGTAATCACCTGTGTCTACGTGAGGCGTATATTCTGGCTTATGCTTGCCACGCAGGCGGCGAGCGATTTCAGTTGCCATACGACCCAAAGTTTTACCTTCAGCATCGACAACGTACCAGTCACGGGTGACGTCAGCTGGTTTAGTACTTACGGTTTTCATGTGAATAACCTATTTAATGGCCCAGTTTATTAGACCTACCTATAATTATTGAGTTATTGCGCCACAGTGCATAAAAAATGTATCGAATAATATACAAAAACTCACACATATTGCCAATAACGTGCCTAGCAGCCTATGCCCCTAACAACCTTAAATGTAAACACTCAAAGCCAACACAGAAACTGCGAGGCGAGATTATACAGGACAAACACGCCCTTTGTTAAGCCTTAAAGCGAATGTTTTTAAGTCTTTTTGCATCTATTACGCTGCCTAACCCGCCACATGACCTCGAGCAAGGTATTCATAGGATTGCATTTCCTGTAATCGACTGAGCGTGCGCCGAAATACAAAATCCAATTGCCCGCCAGAATATAACTCCAACAAAGGCACCTCAGCAGAAATGATCACCTTTAAGCTGGCGTCATAACAGACATCTACCAGATTAACAAACCGCCGTGCCTGATCTTCCATTCCTACTCTTAAGCAGGGTACATTACTAATAATTAGTCCGTGAAACTCACACGCCAGTTCTAAATAGTCATTCTGCGAACGGGGCTTCACACATAGCTGGTCAAAGGTGAACCAAATAATGCCATCACTTTGCCGGATAAAAGTGAAATCCCGCCCATTGATATTCACGATGCCATTTTCGTTGCCACTATCTGTCGATCGGGGCTCTGCTAAAACAGGCATTAACATGGGCACTAAGGCAGCAAAACTTGAGGCCAAACTTACGTCGGCAGCTTCATCTAAGGGCCAGTGGTAAAGCTCAGCCTGAGAAAGTGTCCGCAGACGATAATCCACACCTCCATCTACGTTGATAACTTCGGTGTACCCCTCCAGCAACGCGATAGCAGGTAAAAACCGCTGCCTTTGCAAGCCATTTTCATACAAACCCTTGGGCTCTATATTAGAAGTGGCTACCAGAACCACCCCTAATCCAAACAAACTGTCCAACAACTGCGCCAAAATCATGGCATCAGTAATGTCAGTAACAAAGAACTCATCAAAACAAATAATTCGAGATTCTTTTGCCAGTTCCTGGGCCACCAACTTTAGGGGATTTTTTGCTCCCGTATGCACTGCCAAGCGACCATGAACATGGCGCATAAAACGGTGAAAGTGGGTGCGCTGTTTGTTTTCAAATGGCAGGCACTGGTAAAACACATCCATAAGGTAGGTTTTCCCCCGACCTACCCCACCCCAAAAGTACAAACCTTTAATGGTTGCCTGTTGTTTAGATTTTCCACCCATCCACCCAGATAGTCGCTGAGACCATTGAGTTGGGCTAAGTTTTAATCTCTCATCAGCACACAGATCTTCATAAAGTCGCTGTAAATGCTCAATGGCATTGGCTTGAGCAATGTCTGCAGAAAACCCAAGTTGCTGCTGGTCGTTATGATACTGCTCTATTGGTGAAGGCATATATATGAGTCAAAAAAGTAGATAGAGTCAATTAATGAACGTGTTAGGTAATATCTGAGATGAACTAAAGAACTAATTCCATTACAATACTATCTTCTGGGACACTTTATTGAAAGGAGCTGCTGGTGGATTTACTCAGCAACGATTGGTTTTTTTGGTTAGTACTGTTACTGCTCGGCATAGGCATGGGGTTTGTATTAGGTCGCAACAACAATACCGACCTCATCCGACAAAACCAGCTCAGCAAGCAACTGCAAGATGCCCATACCGAAATGGCGGAATACAAAGAACAGGTTAACCTGCACTTTGCAGATACTGCTGCCGCTGTAAATCAACTCACCGACAGCTACCGCAACGTGCACGAGCATCTGGCAAAAGGTGCTCAAAGCTTATGCGATGACCCAGATACCGCCAGTAGCTTAGAAACTATCTCTGGGCCCGCAAAAACTGCCTTAGAGCATCAAGCAGAACCTGCGCCCACAATCCGCCCACCCATGGACTACGCACCGAGCAGCGCAACTAAAGAGCATGGCACCCTAGACGAGCGCTATGGCCTTAAGCCTAAACCAGAGCCCCAAGCGCCTTCGGCTTATGATATTCCAGTAACGCCCTCATCGAGTCAATAGGTTGCTTAATCTCCATCATGCGGGGTTAGGCAGGTCTACAAACTCACAATCTAACCCAAGCTGTTGCTGTAAATAAGCAGCAAGCGCCTTTGGGCCATAGCGCTCAGTAGCATGATGCCCTGCAGCGAAATAATGCACTCCATTTTCACGTGCGACATGCACTGTGGACTCAGATATTTCACCCGACACGTATGCATCCAACCCTAAGGCTACCGCTTGGTCTATCATGCCTTGCGCACCACCTGTGCACCAACCAATGCGCTTAATAGGTTTAGATGGGGCATCAATGTGCAATGCTTCGCGCCCCAGTACCCTCGACAAATGTTGCTGCACCTCCATACCAGTGCACGCCAATGGTAAGGTGGCACACAGGCCAAGCCCTGTTACCCCGCTAGACTGCATATGTGCATCAGCAACCCAACCCATCAACCGACCCAACTGAGCATTGTTACCTAGCTCAGCATGGCAGTCCAAGGGCAAGTGGTAAGCAATTAAGTTAATATCGTGATCCATTAACGCCTTAATACGGCGTTTTTTGATGCCAGTTAGTGCGCTAGCTTCGTTGCGCCAAAAATACCCATGATGCACCAACAAAACGTCTGCTTTACACTTGATCGCTTGGTCGATCAACGCTTGGCTGGCAGTCACTCCAGTTACCACTCGTTGAATGGTCTGCACCCCCTCAACCTGCAGACCATTGGGTGCATAATCGTTGAATTGATCAGGCTGTAACAACCGATCCAAATAAGTAATTAATTCCTGACGCTCAATTGTCATCCAAATATCTCACGTGTTTTTTTGCCTTTAACTGCACCAAAGTTTACACTATAGCTAGGCGGTACAGACACATCTACCAACCTTTTTATGCCATCAGCGACGCTTTCATGACATGACCCGTTCATTTATCAAGTATTTATTACGCTTTGCCCTTGCAGGCATAGTGCTGGCGATCGCTCTTATGTTCGCTGCACCACAGTGGTTGTCACAAAAATCAATGACTCTTTGGTCCCACAGCACCCCACAAGCCCCCATTAATAACCCGCAGAGCTACGCGGATCTACTCAAGGGCTCAATGGACTCTGTGGTGCGAATATATAGCCAGAGTGCAACACCTGCAGCCAGTATCGCACTGCTGCAAGACCCCCACTATGCCAGCTTATTGGAAGGACAGTTAATTAACGCCAGTACCAATAACGTGCATTTAGGATCTGGTGTTATTGCCAGCTCCGAAGGTCATATACTCACTAATAATCACGTTATTGAGAATGCTGAGCGCATTCAAGTGGGTTTAGCAGATGGCCGGTCAGCACCCGCCTTATTAGTGGGTACCGACGCTGCTACCGATTTAGCGGTGATCAAAATTGAACTCAATAACCTAACCCCAGCCACAGTGCCTGCCAACCTAGACTCGCGCGTAGGTGACATCGTTTTTGCCATTGGTAATCCACATGGGCTGGGTCAATCAGTCTCTATGGGGATTATTAGTGGCAAAGAACGTAATCGTTTAGGCCTCAATACCTTTGAAAGCTTCATTCAAACCGATGCCGCTATTAATGCAGGCAATTCAGGTGGTGCGCTGATAAATACTAAAGGAGAACTAGTAGGCATCAATACAGCCCATTTTTACAGCTCGCCTACCAGCGCTAGAAGCCAGGGTATAGGCCTAGCGATACCGATTAATATTGCTTCTGATGTATTACACAGCCTTGTGTCTCAAGGACAAGTAATACGAGGGTGGCTAGGCATCGATTTCAACGTCTTTAAACGCCAATATAGTCAAAACGCATTTGCCTCAAAGCAAGACAGTGGCATTATGTTATCTGGCGTTTACGCCAGCAGCCCGGCCGATATTGCGGGGTTAAAGCCCGGGGATTTAATCACTCACTTTGATGGCAACCTCATTGAAGACTGGAATGAGTCTTTGAGCTATGTCACTGACCTAACTCCAGGGAGTGAACTGAGTATCACTTATCGCCGAAGTGGCACTAATAAAACTGTAACTGCCATTCTTGGTACTCGGCCAACTGCTAAGTAAGCGGCTCACTATGACTCACAATACCAAACCACCCGTACACGACACTATCTTTGCTCAACCCCTTGAAACGCCTGCACCGTTTGAGTTCAACGCCCAAGTAGCTGACGTATTTGAAAATATGATTCAGCGTTCTGTGCCAGGTTATCATTTCTTGCTAGATGTCATAGGCCTTCTTGCTGCTCGATATGGCCAGCCCCATAGCCACTGCTACGACTTAGGTTGCTCCCTTGGCACTATGACCTTGCGCTTGCGTCAAAATCTTCCCGCCCTAGCCCACGTTATTGGCGTAGATAACTCTGCTGCTATGGTCAGCCGGTGCCTGCACAATATGGGCCGCGATCACAGCCAAGCTAGCTATGAAATTCGTCATCAAAACCTACAAGACACTGCCATAGAAAATGCTTCCATGGTTATACTTAACTTCACTTTGCAGTTTATTGCTGACATTGAAAGACCTAGCATTCTAAAAAATATCGCAGAAGGTATGCGCCCAGGTGGAGTATTACTTTTGGCAGAAAAAGTGTGCTTTGACGACCCTCAACAGCAAGATTTGCAAGTTGATTTATACCACGATTTCAAACGTTACCAAGGTTATAGCGACTTGGAAATTGCTCAAAAACGTGCCGCTTTAGAGAATGTGTTAGTGCCAAATACCTTAGAGCAGCATCGCCAACGTTTGCTCGATGCTGGCTTTAGCCGCGTTGAAACCTGTATGCAATGTTTCAATTTTTGTGCCCTGCTGGCTTTTAAGTAACACGCTGAACCTCATTTAACTTACACCACTTGCGAGACCATTATGGGCATAGATTTAGAGGCCTTTTTTGAGCACACCAAAAATACAGATTTAGAGCAGTTCCACCCACAGCTCAGGCAAGCCCTTCAGCAACACTTTGAGCAAAAAAGCCATGGGCGCAGTGGTGAGTGGGACACAGCACTTAATAGTATGCCTCAGCTAGACACTGCCAGTTTTAGCTTTAACGATCACAGTGTGACCATTTTAAAACCTGATACGCTAAAATTAGATCAGTCATCTTATGTTCAGCAACTTAAAGCGTTTATGCCTTGGCGCAAAGGGCCTTGGAACTTACTGGGGGTAGAGATAGAAACAGAGTGGCACTCAGACTGGAAGTGGCAACGTATCATCCCCCACATTAGCTCTTTGGAAGGCAGACAAGTGCTAGACATTGGCACTGGCAACGGCTACTTCTTATACCGTATGCTAGGGGCTGGCGCCAGCCTTGCATTAGGCATAGACCCTACACGTATTTTTCTTTACCAGTTTCACGCGGCACAGCGCTTATTGCCCCCCAACGGGGCCCATTTGTTACCCCTTCGCAGCGAGCACCTACCTGCCTTTGGACGTTTTGATACGGTATTTTGTTTAGGTGTTTTGTACCACAGACGCTCACCCATTGACCACATTCAAGAGCTTATGTCTTATCTGCGTCCAGGCGGTGAATTGGTATTGGAAACTTTAGTGGTACCAGGTGACATAGACACCATCTTAGTGCCACCAAAACGTTATGCAAAAATGTCTAACGTTTGGTTTTTACCCAGCGCCAAGGCTTTAGAGAATATGTTGCAAAAACTTGGCTTAAAAGACGTACGCACAGTGGACATTAATCAGACCACGACAAAAGAACAGCGAGCCACAGATTGGATGACCTTTCATTCGTTAGCCGATTTTCTAGATCCACATAACCCCAGCCTTTCGGCAGAGGGTCATCCGGC
Organism: Oceanospirillaceae bacterium UBA1126; assembly: GCA_002312935.1. Classification (GTDB taxonomy): domain Bacteria; phylum Pseudomonadota; class Gammaproteobacteria; order Pseudomonadales; family Balneatricaceae; genus Njordibacter. The sequence goes on from DCAT01000083.1 coordinate 33,907, forward strand.
GCCTTTGCGGGCGACCATCGTGGCGACCAAGGCATAGGCTCATTCTCGCAGGTCAGTCTAAAATGCGATATTCGGCAGAACGCGCATGAGCAGTTAAGCTTTCACCTCGAGCCAATACCGAGGCCACTTTACCCATGTCACTCGCACCTTGCTCTGAAAACATAATCAAAGACGAGCGCTTTTGGAAGTCATATACGCCTAAAGGTGACGAGAAGCGTGCAGTGCCAGAAGTAGGCAGCACATGGTTCGGCCCAGCGCAGTAATCACCCAAGGCTTCTGCTGTATGACGCCCCATAAAAATAGCCCCGGCATGACGTATCTTAGGCAACATGGCTTCAGGGTCTGCGACAGATAGCTCTAGGTGTTCTGGGCCAATACGGTTGGAAATATCTACAGCTTCTTGCATGTCTGCCACCTGAATGAGAGCACCACGGTTCTCAATTGAGGTTTTAATAATACTGCTACGCTCCAGTGTAGGAAGCAGGGCCTTAAAGCTGGCCTCCACCTGATCCAAATAATCTTTATCTGGGCACAACAAAATAGATTGGGCTTGCTCATCATGCTCTGCTTGAGAAAACAAATCCATGGCGACCCAGTCTGGATTAGTTAGGCCATCACAAATAACCAAAATTTCTGATGGCCCAGCAATCATGTCAATGCCGCAGGTGCCAAACACTGCTCGCTTTGCTGTGGCAACATAGATGTTACCTGGGCCAACAATCTTGTCTACTTTTGGCACCATAGATGTACCGTGGGCCAGGGCAGCAATAGCTTGCGCCCCACCAATAGCGAATACACGGTCTACACCTGCAATGGCAGCAGCAGCCAGCACTAGGGGGTTAACCTTGCCGTTGGGCAACGGCACGGTCATAACAATTTCTTTCACTCCAGCAACTTTGGCTGGTATCGCATTCATTAGTACCGAGGAGGGGTAACTTGCTTTGCCCCCTGGCACATAAATACCCACCCGATCCATAGCCGTAATTTGCTGCCCAAGCAGCGTGCCATCGGCTTCTACATAGCGCCATGAATCTTGTTTTTGGTGCTGGTGATAGGTGCGAATCCGTTCAGCTGCAATTTGCAGGGCCTCTCGCTCTTCGTCAGTAATCTGAGCAAGGGCTTGCTCCAGCTTGTGCTGAGGTATTTCAAGTTCAAAAGCCGTTTTAAACGGCGTGCGGTCCAGCTGGTTAGTTAACTGCAGTAAGGCAGTGTCGCCCTGCAGCCTCACACGTTCAATAATGTCTGCAACAGTTTTCTGTACCCGCTGATCAGACACGCTTTCCCAGCCCAGCAAGTCATTAAGCTTAGCCTCAAAATTAACTTGTTGAGTATCTAGTCGATTAACTTTTAACCACTGCATGCTAGTGCCCCTGAATGGCGTTGACCGCCGCAGAAAGCTGTTCAATAAGTGGGGCTATGCGGCCATGTTTAAGCTTCATAGCAGCTTCACCAACCACTAACCGACTACTGATAGTCGCAATTTCTTCCAGCGGCTCTAAGCCATTGGCTCTAAGGGTATTGCCTGTATCAACAATATCCACAATTTGATCAGCCAACCCTAGTATGGGGGCCAACTCCATAGCACCATACAGCTTAATAATATCTACTTGTTGGCCTTGCTCGGCAAAGTAGGTTTTAGTAATATTTACAAATTTGGAAGCCACTCGCAAACGCCTGCCTGCCGGCGCAGCACCAATAGGTGCACACGTCATCAACCGGCACTTAGAGATTTGTAAATCTAAAGGCTCATACAAACCGCTACCCCCATGTTCTAACAATACATCTTTACCGGCCACACCCATATCTGCGGCACCATAAGATACATAAGTGGGGACATCTGTCGCCCGAATCACTAAAAACCTTACGCCAGGTTGGCTCGTTTCAAATACCAGCTTTCTGCTGGTAAAAATATCTTCTAAAGGCTCTATTCCGGCGCTCGCAAAAAGGGGCAAGGTCTCTTTTAAAATACGGCCTTTAGACAATGCAATAGTTAGGCTATTGGGCATGATGTAGTTTCTCAGTTAGGCAACGCGCTTGATGGTAGCGCCTAAAGCGCCCATTTTTTCTTCAATACAGTCATAACCGCGGTCGATATGATAAATGCGGTCAATCACAGTTTCACCATCAGCCACTAACGCCGCAATTACTAGGCTCGCAGAGGCCCTAAGGTCGGTTGCCATCACCGGTGCCGCTTTAAGTCGTTCAATGCCTTGTTGAATTACTGTATTGCCCTCTACCGCCACTTGAGCTCCCATGCGCGCCATTTCATCAATATGCATGAAGCGATTTTCAAAAATAGTTTCAGTAATCCTGCCACTCCCTAGCGCAATGGCATTAAGAGCTGAGAACTGAGCCTGCATGTCTGTCGGAAACCCAGGATAAGGTGCTGTTTTTAAGTTAACCGCCTTAGGCCGTTTACCATGCATGTCTAGCGTAATCCAATCTTCACCCGTTACAAT
>DCAT01000159.1 GCA_002312935.1 Oceanospirillaceae bacterium UBA1126
GATTAGGCACCAGTAAATAACGTCTAGAGAGTTATTTGTGTCTCAAAGAATCTTTTTAGTAAATTGTGGGTAATTTTTGCATCAGCACTGCCAGCAAGCTCGCGTATGGAGTGCATTGCAAACGTGGGCACTCCCAAGTCTAATGTACGCACACCGAGCTGAGCCGCAGTAATAGGCCCTATGGTGCTGCCACAGCTCATGTCGCTGCGCACCACAAAGGTTTGGATAGGCAATCCCATTTGGGCAGCCAGCTCTTTTACCATTGCACTAGTCACTGCATTGGTAGCATAACGCTGGTTTGCGTTGACTTTAATTACTGGCCCCTGATTTAACTTAGGCCCGTGCTGGTCATCATGCTTATTAGTAAAGTTGGGATGGACACCATGTGCATTGTCAGCCGAAATAAAGGTGGATGCATCTAACACTTGATGTAATAGCTCAGCCGTTGGGTAAATGCGCCGCAGCACAGACATTAAAAAACTACCCTGAGCCCCCTCTGCTGACTGACTACCGACCTCTTCATGATCATTACAGATCAATAACATACCCTGATCAGTTTCAGCATCTAGCATGGCTGTTAAGCCTATGTAGCAACTTAATAAGTTATCTAATCTTGCCGCTGCTAAAAACTCCTGTTTCAGTCCCACTAAAGCTGGGGCCTGAACGTCATAGAAACTTAACTCATAATCAATCACCTGCTCCACAGCCTGCCCATTAGCGTTTAACTCGTGCGCCAGTAGTGAGCGCAGATTAAAATCATCACCCAAAGCCTGTCCGAGTAAAACAGGCAGATCTGTTTGTGGGTTCACAGTATGGCCTTTGTTAGCCTCACGGTCTAAATGTATGGCTAGGCTTGGAATACATGCCACTGGGCGCTTAAAATCTATCAGGTGGCTCACTAGGCAACCCTTGGCATCACGACAAACCACTCTGCCAGCTAAAGACAGATCGCGGTCAAACCATGGATGTAACAATGCCCCGCCATATACCTCTACACCCAACTGGTGATAGCCTTTACGTCTTATTTCTGGGTTAGGCTTTACCTTTAAACACGGGCTATCTGTATGAGCACCCACCATGTGTAGACGCTGCAGAGCATTTTCTTTAGGTAACTGAAAAGCCACAATAGTTGAATCATTACGGGTAATAAAATAACGCCCTCCAGCTTTTAAATGCCAGGTGTTTGCCACTTTTAGTTGGTAATAACCAGCAGCGCTTAATTTGCTGGCCATTGAAGCAACAGCATGAAAGGGTGTTGGTGAGTCACTAATAAAACTCATCAGTCCACTGAGGTAGGCTTGTTTTGGCATGGTTTTTCTTATTCCATCGTTACAAAGGGCTAATATTGCCACATTCTGGGCTGCAAACGTAACGATTCTGTAAAGCATTGGCTAAATTAGCTTACATTCGCTCTAGACGTTTGAAAAGCTCACTAAAATCAAGCTAGTATAGGATCAATGAGATTTCGTTGTTAAACCCCATTGTCTAACTAAAGGCCTTCATACTATTTATGACTCCTGATACTCTTTTGACTGCTTTGTATATCCCTTTCACAGTTGCTTATTGGCGCAAAACCTTCGCTAAGGTGCTATTTTTAGTAAGCCTTATGGTGGTGCCGTTTGCCACAGCACAAACTAACCCAACTGATCAACCAGTGCAGATTAAGTTCACTGAGAAACAGGGTGTGTTGGCCCAAGAGATTATTGAGTTATTAGGTCGTCAGCACTATTCCCCTAGGGAAGTTAACGATCAGTTTGCCACTGACGTGTTTACTAGGTATTTAACGCTTCTCGACCCTCAGCACAGCTACCTTAGCAAAGCTGACTTAGCACCATTTAATTACCTTAATAGTGAACTTGACGACCTTTTATTAAAAGGTGACTTGGTTGCTATGGGCCAGCTGTACAATTTATTACAACAAAGACGCCTAGCATTTATAGACTTCAGCTTGACCTTGTTATCCAGTGAAGGACCTATGTTTAACTTTGAACTGCTTGAAGACATCAGCACATCACCGTTTGATGATCCTCGCTTAGAAAATTTGGCTGCTATTAAAGACATTTGGCGCAAACAACTAAAAAACGAGTTTATAAACGGCCAATTAGATAATGAAACAACTGATCAAATTAAGCAACGGTTGCTAAAGCGCTATACCACGATGCGCAAACGAGTAGTCCAAGTGGAACTTCGAGACGCCTATGAAGTGGTGAGTAACAGTATTACCACAGTTACAGACCCACACACCTCATACCTTTCGCCACGCAAAGTTGAAGACTTTAATATCGACATGAGCTTATCTTTGGAAGGCATTGGAGCTGTACTGCAGCGGGATGATGAGTTCACTAAGGTAGTTCGCTTGGTGGCTGGCGGTCCAGCTGATAAAGCTGGCGACTTGCAGGCCTCAGATTACATCGTTGGTGTAGCACAAGACGGTGAAGCGATGCAGGAAATACTAGGGTGGCGCTTGGATGATGTTGTTGACCAAATAAGGGGGCCAAAAGGCTCACTTATTAATTTACAAATTATTCCAGGTGGCGACTTACAGCAAGCCAAAAAAACGATTCAAATTCGCCGCAACAAAGTTGAGCTAGATGATCAAGCTGCTAAGAAATCAGTGATTGAGTTACCGACTAAAGAGGGAACCCGCAAATTTGGTGTGATTACCTTACCCACTTTTTATATGGACTTTGCTGCTGCAAAGCAAGGTGACCCCAACTATCGTAGCTCTACTCGAGACGTATATGAACTTATCCAAGAGCTAAATGAGGAATCTGTTAGTGGCATTATTGTTGACTTGCGCAACAATGGTGGTGGTTCGTTGCGAGAGGCGAATCAACTCACCGGGCTATTTATTGAGACCGGCACCACAGTTCAGGTTCGCTACGCCAATGGAGTGATCGAAAAACAGATAGATCGTAACCCATTTTTGGCCTACACCGGCCCCCTAGTGGTTCTAGTTAATCGCTACAGTGCCTCTGCTTCAGAAATTTTTGCAGCAGCAATGCAAGATTACAAACGTGCTTTAATTGTTGGCAGCCAGACCTATGGTAAAGGCACAGTGCAAACATTTGGTGATCTCACTAGCGGCCAGATCAAGTTTACCCAAGCAAAATTTTATCGGGTTTCTGGAGCGAGTACCCAACACAAAGGCGTGATTCCAGACATCACTTTGCCCAGTTTGGATGACCCAACTAAAGTCGGTGAAAGCACACAAGACCATGCGCTCCAGTGGGATCAAGTTAAGGCTGTTGATCACAAAACGTACTTTGCATTTGAACGGATTATTCCACAGCTACAGGCGCAGCAAGAGCAACGCAACCAACAAAGCCCAGATTGGCAATACACCCTCGCTGTTGTTGAACATCAACGTAATAGACCAGAACAAATTAGTCTTAACTTGAGTCAGCGTCAGCAGTACTGGCAAGACCAGCAAAATTGGTATTTGAGCCGTATTAACACATTACGACTTGGCCAAAAGTTAGACCCAGTAACGGACGTTGAAGATCATGAATTTAATTATGATGACGCCCAAAGCGATCCCAGTTTATTAGCAGCGGCTGGAGTAATTGCTGATTGGATTGATATGGTGCGCTAAGCCATGCCTAAACTACCTTATCTTGCCGCAACTGGGCAATGCGTTCGGGTGATATGCCTAATTGTGCCAGTACATCGGCTGTGTCTTGGCCAGCCCTTGGCACAGAATTAAGTAGCCCTTGGTTATGATCCATTTTTGGTGCCGGTGCGGGTTGTGTGACGCCATCTAGCTTAATAAAATTTTTGCGGGCTCTATGATGCGGGTGTTGTGTAGCTTCTGTAAAATTAAGTACTGGTGCAAAGCACACATCAGTTCCTTCTAATTGGCCGCACCAATAGTGCCGAGTTTGACTGGCAAACTTTTGACTTAAAGCAACCCGTGCCTGGGGCCAACTTTGCTCCTGCCACTGGTGTTCAAAACAGCCCTTTTGAGTTAAACCCAAGCGTTCCAATAACAGCTGATAGAACTTGGGTTCTAAGGCACAGATATTAATGTAATGTCCATCTGAACATACATAACTATCATTCCACGGAGCAGCGCCATCAGTCCAACTAGTGCCTACTTGATCAGCAGAGTGAGATGAATTGTGAATCATCCATAGTAGGCTAGATGCATAAACAGAGCCGTCTGTTATGGCCGCATCTATTACCTGCCCTTTGCCAGAGCTTTGGGCTTGCCACAATGCACACATCACGCCCCATAAAAGCATCATGGTGCCACCACCTACATCTCCGACTAAAGTTAATGGCACTGTAGGCTTTTGATTAGGCCTTGCGCCAGCGTGCATTGCACCAGTGAGCGCTACAAAATTAGGATCATGACCAGCCGATTGCGCTAACGGCCCTGTTTGCCCCCAGCCTGTCAAACGACCATAGATTAGTTTTGGGTTAAGCGCTTCACAAACTTCTGGTCCCAGCCCTAGCTTCTCCATGACCCCTGGCCTAAAGCCTTCAATCAAAATCGCCGAGCGGGCAATTAATTCTAGAGCCAGCTCTACTCCCTCAGTTTGTTTGAGGTCCAGTTGGATGGAGCGTTTACCGCGATGATAAAAGCCATCAGCAGTTTTTTCTGGCGCAAAGTTTGCCCCATTGAGGTTCTTTACTTTGCGCCCAACAACAATAACATCTGCACCCATATCAGCAAACATCATGCCTGCCAAAGGACATGGTCCAATACCTTCAAACTCTATTACGGTAACACCTGATAAGGGCTTTTTGTGCATTAGGTACTCCCACTAAAATTTTAATAATAGGGCAATTAGGACTGACAAATATGCTACTAAACGATTAACATGCATTAAATTAATTCCATCATTGGCTCACTGAGTGCCGACAACTGTTCCCTTAATTCTAAAATATGCTCTCCCCAATAACGCTCAGTGTTAAACCATGGAAAACTATGGGGAAAGGCTGGATCTTCCCAACGTCGGGCTAACCATGCAGCGTAATACAACATCCGTAAGGTTCGAAGCGGTTCTATCAACGCCAGTTCTTGAGGCTTAAAGTCATAGAACTCATTGTAACCTTCCACAATTTCAGACAATTGAACCCTCTGACGGTCACGATCACCTGACAACAACATCCATATGTCCTGAACAGCCGGAGCCATCCGTGAGTCATCAAAATCAACAATATTAGGAGCATCATCGCGCCACAACAAATTACCACCGTGGCAGTCTCCATGAACGCGAATGTAGTTCACACTATCGGTTTGCGAAAAAGCAGTATCTATGCGACTTAATAAGTCTGCCGTTAGGCTGTCATATGCTGCTTTTAAAGATTTAGGTATAAAGTGCTCACTCACAAAGGCCACACTATCGTGACCAAAGGTTTGAGGGTTTATAGAAGGCCTATGCTGGTATGGTTCTACCGCACCAAGGGCGTGTATACGCCCTAACAACCTGCCCATGGTATAGAGATTATCAAGGTCATCTAATTCGGGTCCATGGCCCCCTTTACGCTCAAACAAAGCAAATTGAAAATCTTCATAGTGCAATAGACTTAAACCTTGTGAATTAACCAAAGGTGGCACTACGGGTAACTCATAGTCTGCTAGAGCAATACTAAATCTATGCTCCTCTAATATTTGATCCGAAGACCACCGCTTTGGCCGATAGAATTTGGCAATTACAGGCACATCTTGATCTTCAAGGCCGACTTGGTAGACACGGTTTTCGTAACTATTAAGTGCCGATATTCGCCCATCACATACATAGCCTTGGCTTTCAACTGCATCCATGATGTAGCTAGGGGTTAATATTGAAAACGGGTGAGTTTCTTGGGTCATAGTAGCCATAAGTGAGTCATTCAGTGCCCCAGTATATCCTAAGACTGGGGCGTCTTGATTCAACGTTTAAGTTATATTTTAGCAATATCATTAACTGGTAAAAACCTTTGTATAATCTAGGTTTAGCTCCGTATAATAGTAAACTTTTCGTGCCCATGAAATCAGGCAAGCGCTAATGACCTCTAACAATGCTCTGCAGTTCCCCATTAGTGAGGCTCCTCCTATGGGCCAGCCTCTTGCTGTTGCCAAGGGTGTTTATTGGTTACGGATGCCATTACCCTTCTCTTTGAATCATATTAATTTGTGGTTATTAGAAGACGATGTGGGCTGGACCATAGTAGATACAGGAATCAACACCTCCGCTTGTAAGGAGTTATGGCAGCACGTGTTTGATAACCACCTTAACAATAAACCCGTGCATCAACTTGTTGTCACACATTTGCACCCAGACCATGTTGGTTTAGCTGGTTGGATCTGCGAAGCTTGGGGTTTAGAGTTACACATGTCCCGTACGGACTACATGGCCTGCCGTGTATTGATGTCTGACACAGGCAAGCCAGCACCCAAAGCTGCTATCAGTTTTTATCAACGAGCTGGCGTCAGTAATGAACAGCTGGCGTCTTACAAAGCCAAGTTCGGTGGTTATGGTAAAGGCATTTACCCCATGCCTGAAAGCTATGTGCGCATCCAAGATGGTGAATCAGTCAGCATGGCTGGCCAGAAGTGGAACATTATCGTAGGCCGTGGCCATGCACCAGAACATGTTTGCCTAATGTGCCCAGCATTAAATGTTTTTATTGCTGGTGACCAATTGCTGCCCTCTATTTCTTCCAATGTTAGTGTGTGGCCTACAGAGCCCCACTCTAACCCGTTAAAAGATTGGCTTGATTCGTGTGCTATGTTGCAGCAATCCATCCCCGCTGATGTGCTAGTATTGCCATCCCACGGCCAAGTGTTTTTTGGTGCCCATCAACGCTTGCAAAGACTCATTGATGGCCATGAAAAGTCACTTGTTAAGTTATTAGATGCCTGCCAGCAGCCTCAGCGCAATGTAGATCTGTTTAGCCAATTATTCCGCCGCCCTATTACTGATGATGTTCTCACCCTGGCTGTCGGTGAAACCCAAGCCCATTTGAATTATTTAGTGAGTAAAAACAAACTCCAAGCCAGCACCGATAACATGGGTGCTAACTGGTACCAAACCATTTAAAAGAAGACTATTTTATGCACATTATTACGATCAATTTTGAACCTGTTGAATTATTTAAGATCCTAAAGTTTGAGTCTATTGTTGGCAGCGGTGGCGAAGCGAAGAAAAGAATTGGCGAAGGCTTAGTTAAAGTTAAC
>DCAT01000003.1 GCA_002312935.1 Oceanospirillaceae bacterium UBA1126
GCATCTACAGACTCTTGCAACATACGCTTTTCGTTACGTACGATAATGTCTGGCGCGCTCAGGTCTAACAAGCGCTTTAAGCGGTTGTTACGGTTGATCACGCGACGGTATAAGTCGTTCAAATCTGAAGTTGCAAAACGGCCACCATCTAGAGGAACCAAAGGACGTAAGTCCGGTGGTAAGATAGGCAGTACCGTGAGCACCATCCATTCTGGTTTGTTGCCAGAAGCCAAAAACGCTTCCATTAACTTTAACCGCTTAGATAGCTTCTTAATTTTAGTTTCAGAGTTAGTTGCTGGGATGTCTTCGCGCAACTGGGCCGCTTCTTGGGCCATATCCAAATCTTTTAACAATGCTTGAATTGCTTCAGCACCCATACGCGCATCGAAGTCATCACCAAATTCTTCCATGGCTTCAAAGTACTGCTCATCGTTCATCATCTGACCACGTTCAAGCGTGGTCATGCCTGGATCGATAACAATGTAGCTTTCAAAATAAAGCACACGCTCAATGTCACGCAAAGTAATGTCTAACAATAAACCAATACGTGAAGGTAATGATTTAAGGAACCAGATGTGTGCCACTGGGCTAGCCAGTTCTATGTGGCCCATGCGCTCACGACGCACCTTAGCCAAGGCCACTTCTACGCCACACTTTTCACAGATTACACCGCGATGCTTCAAACGCTTGTACTTACCGCACAAACATTCGTAGTCTTTTACTGGGCCGAAAATCTTGGCACAGAACAAGCCTTCGCGCTCTGGCTTGAAGGTACGGTAGTTAATAGTTTCTGGCTTTTTTACTTCACCAAAAGACCATGAACGGATCATTTCTGGAGACGCCAAACCAATACGGATCGAATCGAACTCGTCCGAATGACCTTGGGCTTTCAATAATTTTAATAAGTCTTTCATTGCCTTCTCCTACCTTAATGTCTTAGTCAGATTCCAACTCAATATCGATGCCCAGAGATCGAATCTCCTTAACCAATACGTTGAAGGATTCAGGCATACCTGGGTCCATGCTGTGGTCACCATCTACGATGTTCTTATACATCTTAGTACGACCATTCACGTCATCAGACTTAACAGTTAGCATTTCTTGCAAAGTGTAAGCGGCGCCATATGCTTCTAGGGCCCAAACTTCCATCTCACCAAATCGCTGACCGCCGAACTGAGCCTTACCACCAAGTGGCTGCTGAGTTACCAGGCTGTATGAACCGGTAGAGCGGGCATGCATCTTGTCATCAACCAAGTGGTTCAACTTCAACATGTACATATAACCTACGGTAACAGGGCGATCAAACTTATCACCTGTGCGACCGTCATATAACCAGGTTTGGCCAGAACGATCTAAACCACCAAGCTCTAACAAACGCTTAATTTCGTTTTCTTCGGCACCGTCAAATACAGGCGTTGCTAAAGGCACGCCAGCTTTCAGGTTTTTAGCCAACTCAAGGATCTCGTCATCGCTGAAGCTGTTAAGGTCTTCTGAACGGTAGCAGTTGCCATCGTTGTAGATCTGGTCTAAGAAAGCACGAATTTCTTTAATAGACTTAGCACGCTCTTGCATCATCATTTCTTCGATGCGCTCGCCTAAGCCTTTGGCAGCCATACCCATATGAGTTTCTAGGATCTGACCCACGTTCATACGCGAGGGCACACCTAATGGGTTTAGCACGATGTCTACGGTTTTACCGAATTCATCATAAGGCATATCTTCAACAGGCATAATTACAGAGATAACACCTTTGTTACCATGACGACCGGCCATCTTGTCGCCAGGTTGAATACGACGCTTAACAGCAACGTAAACTTTAACGATCTTCAACACACCAGGCGCTAGGTCGTCGCCAGTTTGTAGCTTCTTTTTCTTGTCTTCAAATTTTGCATCTAGGTCAAGACGAGTTTCTTCTAAAGACTGCTGCGCTAATTCTAGCTGCTGCTGAAGAGCATCATCTGCCATGCGTAATTTGAACCAGTCAATACGGTCAACTTCTAATAAGTTGTCAGCCGTAATCACGTCGCCCTTACTGAAGCCAGCACCACCATTTACTGCGTTGCCTATTAAAGCCGCGGATAAACGTTCGTATGTGGCTGATTCAACAATGCGGAACCGGTCATTAATATCTTTACGCTCTTGATCTAACTGCATTTGTTCAATGGCAACTGCACGTTGATCTTTATCTACACCGTCACGGGTAAACACTTGCACGTTGATTACGGTGCCTTTGGTACCCGTCTTAACACGAAGAGATGTGTCTTTAACGTCTGAAGCTTTTTCACCAAAGATAGCACGTAATAACTTTTCTTCTGGCGTAAGCTGGGTTTCACCTTTAGGGGTCACCTTACCTACTAGAATGTCACCAGGGCCTACTTCAGCACCAATGTGAACAATGCCAGCTTCGTCTAACTTCGCTAGTGCGCTTTCGCCCACGTTAGGAATGTCAGAGGTTATTTCTTCACTACCTAATTTAGTGTCACGTGCCACACAGGTTAATTCCTGAATATGGATCGTAGTGAAACGGTCTTCTTTAACGACGTTCTCAGAGATCAAGATTGAGTCTTCGAAGTTGTAACCATTCCAAGGCATAAAGGCAATACGCATATTCTGACCCAAGGCTAACTCGCCAAGGTCAACAGATGGGCCATCAGCCAATACATCACCACGGGCAACAGTGTCGCCTAGGTTAACGATAGAACGTTGGTTAATACAGGTATTCTGATTAGAGCGGGTGTACTTGGTTAGGTTGTAGATATCTACACCTGCGTCCCCTACTTCTGTCTCAGAATCATGCGCTTTAACTACAACACGGGTTGCATCAACTGATTCGATCACACCACCGCGAGTGGCTACGACACATACACCAGAGTTTTGGGCAACGTGACGCTCCATACCTGTGCCTACTAGAGGCTTTTGAGCCTGAAGAGTTGGCACCGCTTGACGCTGCATGTTCGAGCCCATCAAAGCTCGGTTAGCATCGTCGTGCTCTAGAAACGGAATCAATGAGGCCGCTACAGAAACTACCTGACGTGGAGATACGTCCATGTAGTCTACGTTGTCAGGTGACATCAAGGTAAATTCGTTTTCATGACGAACGGTAACTAGGTCCTCAGAAAGATTGTCCTTCGCATCAAGCTTGGCATTGGCTTGGGCAATGATGTGTTGGCTTTCTTCGATAGCAGACAAGTACTCAATTTCTGAGGTCACTTTGCCAGCAACTACTTTACGATACGGTGTTTCTAAGAAACCGTAATCGTTAGTGCGGGCATAGGTAGCCAAAGAGTTAATCAGACCAATGTTTGGGCCTTCTGGCGTTTCGATAGGACACACGCGACCGTAGTGAGTCGGATGTACGTCACGCACTTCAAAGCCTGCACGTTCACGGGTTAAACCACCAGGCCCTAAAGCAGAAACACGACGTTTGTGTGTCACTTCCGATAGCGGGTTGTTTTGATCCATAAACTGAGACAACTGGCTAGAACCAAAGAATTCTTTGATCGCAGCAGACACAGGCTTAGCGTTGATCAAGTCTTGTGGCATTAGGCCATCAGACTCAGCCATACTTAAACGTTCTTTAACAGCGCGCTCTACACGCACTAGGCCAACACGGAATTGGTTTTCTGCCATTTCGCCTACAGACCGAACACGACGGTTACCTAAGTGGTCGATATCATCCACTATGCCTTTACCGTTACGGATAGCGATTAGCGTTTGCATTACTGCAACGATATCTTGGTCACCCAACACACCTTCACCCGTCGTTTCAGAACGGCCTAAACGACGGTTAAACTTCATCCGGCCAACGGCAGACAAGTCATAACGTTCGCTAGTGAAGAACAAGTTGTTAAACAAGTTTTCTGCAGATTCTTTAGTTGGTGGCTCACCAGGACGCATCATACGGTAAATTTCTACCAATGCTTCGAGTTGTGTGCGGGTTGGATCAGCGGTCAGAGTATCTGACATGAATGGGCCACAGTCTAAATCGTTACTATAAATCAACGGCAACGCAGTAATACCAGCTACACGAAGGGCAACGAGGAGTTCTTGCGTGACTTCACTATTACAATCACAAATTAACTCGCCAGTAGCTGGGTTAATTTGGTCCCGGGCAATTTTTTTGCCTACGAGGTATTCTTCAGGAATTTGCAGCTGCTTTAAGCCGATCTTTTCCATTTGTTTAATGTGACGGGCAGTCACTCGACGCCCCTCTTCAACCAACACAGACCCTTTTTGATCCACAATATCGAAGGTGGCTGTTTCGCCACGCAGACGGCTTGGCACCAAAGTCATAGTGAAGCCTTCTTCGGTCAGTGTCACATCGACATTATCAAAGAATGTTTCTACGATTTGTTCGCTGGTGTACCCCAAAGAGCGTAACAAAATAGAAGCAGGTAGCTTACGTCGACGGTCAATACGTACAAAAAGCGTATCTTTAGGGTCGAATTCAAAATCTAACCAAGAACCACGGTAAGGAATAACACGGGCGTTATATAACAACTTACCAGAACTGTGGGTCTTACCCTTGTCATGGTCGAAGAATACGCCAGGTGAACGATGTAGCTGAGAAACAATAACACGCTCTGTACCGTTAACAACAAAGGTACCGTTGTCAGTCATCAAAGGCATTTCGCCCATGTAGACTTCTTGCTCCTTAATATCCTTGATCGCCTTAGCCTTGGAATCGCGATCATAAATGACTAAGCGCACTTTAACGCGCAAAGGTGCGGCGTAGGTAACGCCACGTAACTGACATTCTTTAACGTCAAAAACAGGCTCACCTAACTTGTAGGTCACATATTCTAAAGACGCATTGCCAGAAAAAGAGACAATGGGAAAAACAGATTCAAAAGCAGCATGAAGGCCTAGGTCTTTACGCTGGTCAACACCGTGACCAGAATGTAAAAACTTACGGTAGGAGTCGATCTGGATGGCCAACAAATAAGGCACATCCATCACCGGAGGCAGCTTGCCGAAATCCTTGCGGATACGTTTTTTCTCAGTGTATGAGTAAGGCATCAAAAATCCCCGATTTGGGTCTGTATTCAGACCGTTAAATTGGTCGGACAAATGTCCAAATATACTGGTTCCGCCCTAGGCGACGGGGGCATACTCCCCGCAAAACAGTACTGGCAAAGGGTTTTAACCACTTTGATCCAGCCTTTTTTGGTTATAAAACACGGCATAAAAAGCCAGCGCTATAGAACCGAAAAAGGCCGGTGGCAAATATGCCACCAGCCGTGTGCAGTCAAACCCACAATTCCAATAGGAACATTAGGTCTAAGCAAGCACATCTTAAAAGATGGCTTACTTAATTTCTACAGTAGCGCCAGATGCTTCAAGCTCAGTTTTAAGGGCGTCTGCGTCTTCTTTAGACAAACCTTCCTTAACTGCTGCTGGAGCACTTTCAACTAGGCCCTTAGCTTCTTTCAAGCCAAGACCAGTTGCTGCACGTACAGCTTTAATAGCTGCTACTTTCTTTTCGCCGCCAGAAACTAGAATTACGTCGAATTCAGTTTGCTCTTCGGCTGCTGAACCAGCGTCACCGCCGGCAGCTGGGCCAGCTGATGCAGTTGCAGCAGTAACACCGAACTTCTCTTCCATAGCGGAGATAAGTTCAACCACGTCCATTACAGACATGTCGGCTACGGCATTGATGATATCGTCTTTAGTGATAGACATAACAATTCCTACTCTTTAATAAGACCCAGTGGGTCATCTTGTTCATACATAAGTCGTATTAAATCTAGCCAAACTGGCTGTTAGATTTAAGCGGCTTCCTGTTCTTTCTGATCGCGAACTGCTGCTAGTGTACGTGCCAGCTTGCTGGTCGCACCTTGCATTACGCTCATCAACTTAGCAATTGCTTCGTCGTATGTTGGCAATGATGCCAATACGTCGATTTGATCAGCACCCATAAGGTTGCCTTCAAACGCCAGTGCTTTCACTTCAAATTTGCCGTTGCTTCTTGCAAACTCTTTGAACAAACGGGCGCCAGCGCCTGGATGTTCGTTAGAAAATGCAATAATGCTTGGACCTTTGAAGGAGTCCTGCAAACACGCGTATTCCGTGCCTTCTAAAGCAATCTTAGCAAGAGTGTTACGCACAACCCGTAGGGTTACGCCATTCTCGCGAGCTTGCTTTCGAAGAGCAGTCATGTCACCTACAGTAACGCCGCGTGAATCGGCTACAACTGCAGATAGAGCACTGGTGGCTGCTTCGCTGACTTCTGCGACAATCGCTTTCTTGTCTTCGAGACCTAAAGCCACGTTATTTCTCCTGGAAAAATTATCCAACTTCTCATTCTTATCTAGCTTGCGCTAAGTAACAACAAGAACCTAATAACGGTGTTAAATTCAGAATTCTGAATCGGGTTCACCGTCTGCGTAGGCAATCATTAAGGCTTGTCACCAAAAGGATCAAACCACCTACGGTCTTTGACAGTCTTGTACGAGTACAAGACCCCAAAGTTTGGTTTATTAAAGGCCTTAACTAAAAACACTTTAGCCTTTAACGTGGTTCTCCAATGGAGAACCGAATGCGTTAGAACTTAACGGCACCGTGGTCAACCGAAAGGCCTGGGCCCATAGTGGTTGAAATAGTAACCTTCTTAATATAAACGCCTTTAGCTGAAGCTGGCTTCATTTTCTTAAGATCACCCAATAGGGAGATTAGGTTTTCTTTCACTGCATCTGCAGTGAAACCTACCTTACCTAATGAACAATGAATGATGCCGGCCTTGTCTGTACGGTAGCGCACTTGACCCGACTTAGCGTTCTTAACAGCCGTTGCTACATCTGGTGTTACTGTGCCAACTTTAGGGTTAGGCATTAGGCCACGAGGACCAAGCACCTGACCTAACTGGCCTACAACACGCATTGCGTCTGGTGTAGCGATAACTACGTCAAAGTCCATTTTACCGGCTTTGATTTCTGCAGCTAAATCGTCCATACCTACAATGTCTGCACCAGCAGCTGTTGCTTTTTCTACGTTCTCACCTTGGGTGAAAACAGCAACACGAACTTCTTTACCAGTGCCGTTTGGCAGCACAGTCGAACCACGAACAACCTGGTCAGATTTACGTGGGTCAACACCTAAGTTAATAGCGACATCTATGCCTTCAGCAAACTTAACTGTCGATAATTCAGACAATAGGTCAACCGCAGTGTTGATCTCGTATACTTTGCCTAGCTCAATCTTTTCGGCGATTGCTTTAGCACGTTTAGTCACGTTAGCCATTAGATAACACCTTCTACATTTAAGCCCATAGAACGAGCACTGCCCGCGATAGTCCGTACAGCTGCATCCATATCAGAAGCAGTAAGATCTTCCATTTTTGTGGTTGCAATCTCTTCTAGCTGTGCACGAGTTACCGTGCCCACTTTTACAGTGTTGGGGCGTGCTGAGCCACTTTTAAGCCCTGCTGCCTTCTTTAACAATACTGCTGCAGGAGGAGTCTTAGTGATGAATGTGAAGCTACGGTCTGCGTATACTGTAATTACAACAGGTACAGGCATGCCAGATTCCATGCTCTGGGTTTGAGCATTAAAGGCTTTACAGAATTCCATAATATTTACACCGTGCTGACCCAAAGCAGGACCAACTGGTGGACTTGGGTTGGCCTTGCCGGCAGCAACCTGAAGCTTGATGTAGGCTTGTACTTTCTTAGCCATGGTAGTGATCTCCTAATGGGTAATAACGCCTTCTTTGTTCTTCAGGTGGCCATTTTGGCGACACTTGAAGAGCAAATGAACAGCTCCCCTATTCAAAAAACATTCCGCTATTGCTGAATGCGCAAAAACCCTGGGCGCCGTTACCGACTCCAGGGTCTAGTGCTGGCAGCCTAGGCTGCCAGAGATCAGGCCTTTTCGACCTGAATAAATTCTAATTCGACCGGCGTTGAACGGCCAAAAATAAGCACAGCAACTTGCAGCCGGCTCTTTTCATAGTTCACTTCTTCTACTACGCCGTTGAAATCTGCAAACGGGCCATCGACAACCCGAACCATCTCGCCTGGTTCGAAGATAGTCTTAGGGCGAGGCGCTTCTGCACCAGATTCAACACGTTCTAAAATGGCATTGGCTTCACGCTCAGTGATGGGGGCTGGCTTATCTGCAGTGCCACCAATAAAGCCCATTACACGAGGCGTTTCTTTCACCATGTGCCAGGTTTCATCGTTTAATTCCATATTCACTAGCACGTAACCAGGGTAGAATTTACGTTCACTGCGACGCTTCTTGCCCGCGCGCATTTCAATCACTTCCTCGGTTGGCACCAAGACATCACCAAACACATCCTGCATTTCATAACGCTCTATGCGCTCATGCAAGGCACGCATTACTTGCTTCTCGTAGCCTGAGTATGCGTGAACAACGTACCAACGCTTTGCCATGATAATTTCCTAACTAAACTTTTTAAGCTGACTAGCCAATCAAAGAAGAAACAGTCCAACTCAAAAATGAGTCCAGACCCCACAAAAGTAGGGCCATGATCAGCACTACCACCACTACAATTAATGTAGTCTGCGTAGTTTCTTGCCGATTGGGCCAAACCACTTTACGGATTTCTTTGCGAGCTTCTTTAAAGCTAACCGCGTAACCCCTTCCTTTGGCTGTTTGCAATACAACAAACAAAGCCACACCCGCTAAGGCTACTAAAGCCAATGTGCGATACAGCAGGGATTGATCGGAATAAACAGAGTTGCCTACGACGCCAATGATTACTAAAGCCAGAACAATTACCCACTTAACGGTGTCAAAACGTGAGTTCTGTGTAGTTGGTGTAGCGCTCATTTTGGAGCCTCTAGTTAACGGTGCTTTACACTTCCGGCTATACAACCCAAAGCATTCAAAATATGGCAGGCCAGGAGGGATTCGAACCCCCAACATTCGGTTTTGGAGACCGACGTTCTGCCGTTGGAACTACTGGCCTAGAACATCTTTTCGCATGATCATTTGAAACATGCCAAAAGTATGGGACGCGTATATTATACGTGCCCCATGGTTTTTGCAAGCAGTTAAGGCTAACTGCTTGCATTTCCTCAGCTTAATTAAGCTAGGATACGAGCTACAA
>DCAT01000043.1:0-16617 GCA_002312935.1 Oceanospirillaceae bacterium UBA1126
CCCTGTATGCTGTAAGACAAATTCGGCCACTTGTTGAATGTTGTTAATGTCCAGTTGTGGCAGGGTGATGTCTAGGTTTTTTTTGTCTGTTGCTATAGCTACGATATTAGACATTTTATCGGCCAAAAACCCACCTTTGTTAAGGTTGCGTACTACCTCCAGCTTTGGGTGATCGGCATTCTTATACCCTTCCACAATCACTATGTCGCAGGGCTCAAACACGTCTAATAATTGGGCTAGTTTAGGCACCTCTTGGTCACGGTATTCGTGCATTAACGCCCAACGCTTTTCCGTGGCTAAAAGAGTTTCCACAGCCCCCGCTGCGCGATGGCGATAACTGTCGCGCCCAGGCTCATCAATGTCCACATCATGGTGGGCATGCTTAACAGAGGACACTTTATAACCCATTAATGTAAGCTGACTAATAAGTCGCTCCACCAGGGTAGTTTTGCCGTTATTTTTCCATCCGACAATGCCGAAAACTTGCATGCTGTGATTACCTAATTTACGACTTAATTCAACCTAATTGTACTGCATTTTCAGCCTTGTGTGCCTTGGCTTAGGTTATATCTGCTGCATTAGTTTCTAGGAGTAGATTTAGGCCTTATCTGCAGGCTTCTTTTTGGGTCGCAATTGAATAAGAACTGAGGGCCAGCATTCAGCACAATATGCCAGCGAATATAACCCTTGCACAGCATTGCACCGAACACTAGTGGACAAACCAATGAAAAAGTATTCAGGCTTTAGCCTTTTCAAACATTCTCTTAGTCATCATGAAAACTGGCAGGCGGCATGGCGCAGTCCACAGCCTAAAAAACAATATGATGTGATCATTGTTGGTGGTGGTGGCCATGGTTTGGCAACGGCTTATTACCTAGCAAAGGTACACGGTATTACTAATGTTGCTGTGTTAGAGAAAGGCTATTTAGGGGGCGGTAATACCGCGCGTAACACCACTATTGTGCGCTCTAACTATTTATGGGACGAAGCGTCTAAGCTTTATGACCACTCGTTAGACCTGTGGAAAGACTTAAGCCAAGATCTAAACTACAACGTGATGTTTAGCCAGCGTGGCGTTTTGAACTTAGGCCACAATCTGCAAGATATGCGTGACATCGAGAGACGCGTTAACGCCAACCGTTTAAATGGCATTGATGGCGTGGTATTAAATACTGCAGAAGTAAAAGAAATTGTGCCCGTTATCAACGATTCTCAAGACATTCGTTACCCAGTGTTAGGTGCGTCTTGGCAGGCTACTGGTGGTGTTGCGCGGCATGACGCTGTGGCTTGGGGTTTTGCCCGTGGTGCTGACAGCTTTGGTGTCGACCTGATTCAACAATGTGAAGTGACTGACATTATTACTGAAGATGGCGCTGTAGTTGGTGTACAAACAACACAAGGCTTTATTGGATCAAAAAAAGTAGCTTGTGTTACAGCGGGTAATTCAGGCGTGATGGCTGCTATGGTCGGCTTGCGTTTACCCATTGAATCTCGTCCGTTGCAAGCATTGGTTTCCGAGCCAGTGAAGCCTATTATTGATACCGTAGTCATGTCTAACGCAGTGCACGCTTATGTGAGCCAATCCGACAAAGGCGACCTGGTGATTGGTGCAGGTACAGATTCCTACAACGGTTATGGCCAGCGTGGTAGTTTCCACATTGTAGAGCATACCTTGTCAGCTATTTGTGAGCTCTTCCCTATGTTTAGTCGTGTTCGGATGAACCGAGCGTGGGGTGGTGTGGTCGATACGTGTCCAGATGCGTGTCCTATTATTTCTAAAACTAATATCAAAGGGTTGTACTTCAACTGCGGTTGGGGCACCGGTGGCTTTAAAGCTACGCCGGGTTCTGGCCATGTATTTGCCCACACTTTAGCTCATGATGAGGCTCATCCCTTTGCTGCACCCTTTAGCTTGGATCGTTTCAATACGGGTCATTTAATCGACGAGCACGGCGCTGCCGGCGTTGCTCACTAATTCTTGGTAATAAGGAAACTTACACATGCATCATATTTACTGCCCTTATTGTGAAGAAGCTCGTGAAGAGGAAGAATATTCCTACACTGGTGAAGCACATATTGAACGTCCAAAAGATCCAGCGGCCATCACTGATGAAGCTTGGGGAGACTATTTATTCTTCCGTTCTAACCCCCGTGGTATTCATCACGAAATGTGGTACCACGCATCTGGCTGCCGTCGTTATTTTAACGTAACTCGCAATACTCAAAGTTATGAAATACATGAGACTTATAAAATGGGCAAGCTGCCAACGATTACTGCAAAAACCATAGCCGCAGATACCCTAGTAGCCCAGCAAGGAGATGCCTCATGAGCCAAGTTAATCGCTTAGCAGCAGGTGGCCGTATTGACAGGTCTAAGCCAATGAGCTTTTCCTTCAACGGCAAAACCTTCCAAGGTTTTCATGGCGACACCCTCGCCTCAGCGCTATTGGCAAACGGTGTGGGCATTGTTGGCCGTAGTTTTAAATACAGCCGTGCACGTGGCATTTTAGGACACGGTGCAGAAGAGCCTAACGCACTGATGCAGCTGCACCAGGGTAATGCAACTGTGCCTAACCCTCGGGCCACTCAAGTTGAGCTATTTGATGGCTTAGTGTCTGGTAGCACCAATGGTTGGCCTAGCGCCGAGTTTGACCTAATGGAATGGGTTGGCAAAATTGGTGGCAAGCTTATGCCTGTCGGTTTTTACTATAAAACCTTTATGGCACCACAAAAAATGTGGATGACTTATGAAAAGTTTATCCGCAAAGCTGCAGGCTTTGGTAAGTTGTCTCTTGAGCCAGATCCAGATACCTACGATAAACTTAACGTTCACTGCGACGTTATGGTAGTGGGTGCAGGCCCTGCAGGCATAGCGGCAGCATTAGAAGCAGGCCGCAGTGGCAAGCGTGTGATCATTGTGGACGAGCAAAACGAATTTGGTGGTACTTTGTTAGCCAGTAACCAAACGGTTGATGGTGTGGATGCAGCGGCTTGGGCGGAACAGGCCACAACTGAGCTAGTAGGGATGGCTAACGTTACAGTAATGCCACGCACCACAGCCTTTGGTTACTATGATCACAATTTTGTATGTGCCTTGGAGCGCCGGACAGATCATATTAGCCCCGTTTCTGTTTCAGGCTCGCGCCAGCGTTTACATCGTATTCGTGCTCATCAAGTGATTTTAGCGACAGGTGCTATTGAGCGCCCATTAGTATTTGGCAACAATGATCTACCCGGTATCATGTTAGCTAATTCTGTGTCTACTTATATCAATCGTTATGCGGTAGTGCCTGGTCATCGTTGCATTGTGATGACTACTAACGATACAGGCTATCAAACAGCTCTAGATATCCAAGCTGCAGGCCGCACCGTTGTGGCTGTGGTAGATTCTAGACACGCACCAGATGGTCGCTTAGTTCAAGCTGCCAAGGCTGCTGGCATTGAGGTAATGACAGGGCATGGAGTGATAGAAGCTCAAGGTAGCAAGCGTGTTACCGGCGCTATTGTTGCGCCCTTAGATGAGACTGGAGACAAGCTTACTGGTACAGGTAAGACCCTAAGCTGCGATCTAATTGCAGTGGCTGGTGGTTGGAGCCCTGTGGTTCACTTAAGTTGTCACACGGGTAGCCGACCAGTGTGGCAAGACGATGTTGCTGGATTTGTGCCTGGCCCAACGATTCAAAATCAACATCTAGCGGGTGCTATTACTGGAAAATACCGCTTATCAGAAGCTTTAAATGCAGGTATTAAAGCGGGTGCTGCGGCTGCTGGCACAGAGTCTGCCCAAGTATTTAACTGTGGAGACGAGTCAGAAGGTGCGGCACAAGCACTTTATTTAGTGCCGCATACTAAGCCTAGTAGCCGTGCACCAAAGCAGTTTGTTGACTTCCAAAACGACGTTACTGCTGCAGGCATTGAGCTTGCTGCCCGTGAAGGTTTCCAATCTATTGAGCATGTAAAGCGTTATACAGCCATGGGTTTTGGTACTGATCAGGGTAAAACAGGTAATGTTAACGGTATGGCTATTGTGGCAAAAACGTTAAATAAATCTATAGCTGAAACCGGCACCACCATATTCCGTCCTGCCTATACACCCGTTACTTTTGGTGCTCTTGGTGGGCGTGATATTGGTGTGCTGTTAGACCCAGCCCGCCATACAGCGATGCATCCATGGCACTTGGCCAATGGCGCAGCGTTTGAAAACGTTGGCCAGTGGAAGCGCCCGTGGTACTTCCCTCAAGCTGGGGAAACTATGCAGCAAACCCTTAACCGGGAATGTTTGGCAGTGCGAAACAGTGTCGGCATATTAGACGCATCCACATTAGGCAAGATCGACATCCAAGGTAAAGATGCCCGTGAATTTCTAAATCGTGTATACACTAATGCATGGTCTAAGTTAGCACCAGGTAAGTGTCGTTATGGCTTAATGCTTAAAGAAGACGGCATGATTTTTGACGATGGTGTGACTGCATGTCTGAACGATCAACACTTCTTAATGACCACTACATCTGGCGGTGCAGCGGCGGTATTGGGCTGGCTAGAATTGTGGCACCAAACAGAATGGCCAGAGCTAGAAGTTTACTTTACGTCGGTAACAGACCAATGGGCTACATGCTCGTTTGCTGGGCCTAACTCTCGTAAAGTGTTAGAAAAGCTATGCACAGATGTAGATCTTTCTGCTGAGGCAATGAAGTTTATGGATTATCGTGAAGGTACTGTTGCTGGCATACAGTCACGCATCTTCCGTATTTCCTTTACTGGAGAATTGTCCTTTGAGGTCAATGTGCCCGCTGATCAAGGCCATTATATGTGGAAGAAGCTCATGGAAGCGGGTGAAGAGTTTGGCATCACGCCATATGGCACCGAATCTATGCATGTATTGCGTGCAGAGAAAGGCTTTATTATTGCAGGCCAAGACACTGATGGCTCTATGACGCCTTATGATTGCTTAATGGGCTGGGCTGTAGGCAAAACTAAAGAATTTAGCTTCTTGGGTGAACGCTCCTTCAGTCGTCCAGACACCGCACGTGCAGATCGCAAGCAACTAGTAGGTTTAAAGCCTAAAGACCCCACAGTTGTGATTCCAGAAGGCTCACAAATTGTCATGGATCCGAATCAACCTATTCCTATGGATATGATGGGGCACGTTACGTCGAGTTACTGGAGTGAATGTTTAGGCCATGGCATTGCCATGGGCACGGTTAAAGGTGGATCAGAACGCATGGGCGAAACAGTATATTGTCCACAAGCAGATGGCCGAGTTTTAGCTGCTGAGATCTGTAGCCCCGTGTTTTATGATCCAAAAGGAGATCATCACAATGACTAGTTTATCAACCAATGTTTCAGCAGGGGATATGATGGAATCACCATTACACCATCATGCAGACCACACTAATGCAAGTGCTGGCGGTATAGTGATGGCAGAGGATAAGTTTCGTGGTCACCTAAACCTGCGTGGCAATCCTGAGGACAACGCATTTACTTCTGCTGTTGAGTCTGTTTTGGGCGTTGCATTGCCCTTAAAAGCTAACACTAGTGCGCGTAACGGCGACAGTGTGGTTTATTGGCTGTGCCCTAACGAATGGCTGTTAATTGTTGCCAGTGGCACACAAGGACAAGTTGAAGGAGACCTGCGCTTAGCAATGGGTGATCAGCACATTGCGATCACTGATGTAAGCAGTGGGCAAACCTTGGTTAATTTGTCTGGCTCTGGTTTAGCGCAATTGTTACAAAAATCTACTGTGTACGATTGCCACGCATCAAACTTTCCAGCAGGTAAGGTAGTACAAACCACTTTTGCCAAAACTGGCACCACCATGTGCAAGCTAGAAGATGGCTCTATGGATCTTGTCATCCGTCGTAGTTTTTCTGATTACTTTTTTCTTTGGCTACAAGATGCCAGTGAAGAGTACGGCTTACGAGTAGCCTAGGGTTTTAATCACATGCCAAGGCCAGCTTATGCTGGCCTTTTTTTGTTCTTTGTTCTGCCACATTATGCAAACATAAAATGCTCACAAAAAAGTATGTGAAGGTAAAAAGGTCCTGGCACAATATAATCTAAAATAGCTGGGCAATTGAGATATTATAACTAATGAATATAGAGATAAGTTACTATCTAACCGTATGGGTTTTAGAAGTATATAGATCCCTTAAAATTGTACCCAACTAAAGTGCTCCTTAAGTTGGGTATTATACGAAAGAGGTATATATGAAAATAGTTGTATCAGAATTATGTTTGCAAGACAGGTCAGAGTGGGAAGCACTTTATTACGCCTATGCTGAATTCTATAAAGTACCTATGGATCAAAACATACTTGATACGGTTTGGTTATGGATTTTTGACCAAGATAATGCATTTTATGCACTTGTAGCCAAGGATGATACAGGTCGCTGTTTGGGTTTAATGCACTACAGGGCAATGCCATCGCCACTTAGAGGAAAATTAGTTGGCTTTCTAGATGACCTTTTTATAAAACCTGAATACCGTGGCAAAGGTGTTGTTGATGCATTGTACCAAGCACTCAATAGTGATGCTGCTGATAAAGGCTGGCCATTTATTCGTTGGATCACAGCAGAAAACAATTACAGAGGACGTGGTGTTTACGATAAGTTATCAGATAAAACTCAATGGGTGACTTACCAAATGCCAGTAGCGTAACGGCGCAAGACGATTAAATGCATTGGTAAGTACGTTGCCTAGATCCAGCACACTGGCCAATGCCGGTGGTTGTGAGCAGGGGGCAATTCACTGTGCTGCTAGAGAGACAGGTAGGCTATAAGTAGGTAAAATAACGTCTTAGTGCTAGCCTTAACGATAGCCAAGTAACTTCATGTACTGGAAACCTTAGATGATTCGCATCAGTAACCTACAATTACCACTTGATCATAATGCTCTGGCGTTGAACCAAGCCATCTTGACGCGTTTATCCATCCAAGCTGATGATATGTTGGACTATGTAGTTCACCGCCGAGGTTATGATGCCCGTAAAAAGAGCAACATCATGCTTATTTATACCCTTGATGTGAACACCAATCAAAACGACAGGTTGCTTGTTAGCTTTGCTGGCGACCAGCTAATTAAAGCCAGCCCAGACATGAGCTATAAATTTGTGGCCCATGCCCTTGCTGACCCTCAAACGCCTACGCAATTTAATTCACAAAAACGGCCCCTAGTGATTGGTTTTGGCCCTTGTGGTTTGCTGGCAGGCCTAGTGTTAGCCCAAATGGGATATAAACCTATCATTTTGGAGCGCGGTGCGGCGGTGCGCCAACGCACCAAAGATACGTTTGGTTTTTGGCGTAAAAAGATTCTTAACACAGAATCTAATGTGCAATTTGGTGAAGGGGGTGCAGGCACATTTTCTGACGGTAAGTTATACACTCAGGTAAAAGACCCAAATCACTACAGCCGCAAAGTATTAGCTGAATTTGTAGCTGCTGGTGCGCCAGAAGAAATATTATTTGTTAGCAAACCTCATATTGGTACCTTTAGACTGGTGTCTATGGTGGAAAAAATGCGCGCTCAAATTGTTGCGCTAGGTGGAGAAGTTCGGTTTGATGTGCGGGTAGATGATGTGCATATTGAAGATGGTCAAATTAATGGGGTAACTTTAGCTTCTGGTGAAGTGATTCACTCTAATCATGTGGCATTAGCCATAGGGCATAGCGCAAGAGACACCTTCAAGATGTTATTTGACAAGAATGTGTACATAGAAGCCAAACCCTTTTCTATAGGCTTTCGTATTGAGCACCCTCAATCAGCTATAGATGAGGCTCGCTTTGGTAAGAATGCCGGTAATGAGATTTTAGGTGCTGCAGACTACAAGCTAGTGCATCACTGTGATAATGGCCGCTCGGTCTATAGCTTTTGCATGTGTCCAGGGGGCACAGTGGTAGCTGCAGCTTCTGAGCCTCATCAAGTAGTGACCAATGGTATGAGTCAGTATTCACGTGCAGAGCGCAATGCCAATAGTGCTATTGTGGTGGGTATCGATCCTTCTGATTACCCAGGTGATGCTTTAGCGGGTATCGAACTCCAGCGTAAATTAGAGCGCAAAGCCTACCAACTTGGTGGTGAAAACTATGATGCTCCGGCTCAACGAGTGGGAGATTTCCTTAAAGGTAGGTCATCACAAAAGTTAGGCAATGTGGAGCCTTCATACAAACCTGGTATAAAGCTGACAGATTTAGCGGATGCTTTACCTGATTTTTGTATTGCGGCTATTCGTGAAGCTATTCCGGTGTTTAATCGTAAAGTGAAAGGCTTTGCTTTAGAAGATGCCTTGCTTACAGGGGTTGAAACACGCACCTCAGCGCCTATTTGTATTAAGCGCGGTAACGACATGCAGAGTATTAATACCCTGGGCTTATACCCTGCAGGAGAAGGCGCAGGGTATGCAGGAGGCATTATGTCTGCAGCTATTGACGGTATTAAGATAGCTGAAGCTATGGCCTTGAGCATGAATCAGCCCTAATTTGAAGGGGCTGCATAGGTGGCCCATGAATAGTTAATGAGTGACTCATGGGTGGCGTGTGACATATTAGTATAAATTAGCGTTAAGGTGTAGGCTCAAATTTTTCACTTGGGTTATGTCTCCTTAGTAACCTATAAATAACGTAAGAGTAAACAATGCTAGCAACCTATTCATTCGCCATCTGGGGCCTTTGGCTCATATTACTCACTGTGCTTATTCAATATCAGGTGGCTGCAATTGCTCATCGCAAGCAAAAGCATTATGTGCCTGGCATAGTCGATGATAAATTGAGTCATGAATCATTTGTTTTTCGTAGCAACCGCACGTTTTTAAACTCTAATGAAAATTTATTGATGATGTTTGGCCCAGCGCTACTGGGCATGCTGGTGGGTATG
Organism: Oceanospirillaceae bacterium UBA1126; assembly: GCA_002312935.1. Classification (GTDB taxonomy): domain Bacteria; phylum Pseudomonadota; class Gammaproteobacteria; order Pseudomonadales; family Balneatricaceae; genus Njordibacter. Next base: position 8,870 of record DCAT01000043.1, read on the forward strand.
AATGCCTATTGGCTGGGTATATTAGTGTGGATTTATGCGATTGCTCGCATTCTGCACATGGCATTGTATTATGTGATGACTACAGAAAAGAACCCTAGCCCTCGTAGTTACTTTTACTTAGTAGGTTCGGCGGCCAACTTAGTATTATTTGTTATGCTCGGCCTACACTTAGCTGCTTAAGTAATAGTGTGATGGTGATCAGGCGATATAGCTCTCAAAATGGTCCATAAATACCTTATTTTTTGAAGTACTACCTTTTAATCATTAACAGCACTGCTGAGTGCCATAGTGGGGCTAAGGCCCGCTTTTGTGTGCTTATAGGCTGGTCTTTTTCTGCCTCAGGGCATTAGGTATTACAAAAAGACGCGTTCATAGGTCCACAGAATACCGATTAGTGATATTAAAATTGAGGTTGGGATCACCACCCATTGGCGATAACGCTGTGGGTTTTTGAGTAACCAAAAGACTAATAAAAAGGCAGTGGCAATTACTGCTAACTGTCCTGCTTCAACACCAAGGTTAAAAAATATTAAGGCGGTTAAAAAGTCTGACTCAGGCAGTCCAAGCCCTGATAAGACCCCAGCAAAGCCCATGCCATGCAATAAACCAAACAAAAAGACAATCACCACACGCCTCGTTTTAAGCTCTTTAACAAATACATTCTCAACACCAACAGCGACAATAGACAAGGCAATAAGTGGCTCAATGACACTGGGTGAAAGGCTGATAGCGCCATAAATAGTTAAGCCTAAGGTGATGCTGTGAGCCAGTGTAAATGCTGTGACTTGCAACAATAAAGGGCGAAGTCGTACACTGAGTAAAAATAACCCCAACACAAATAGGATATGATCTGTACCCTTGGGTACGATGTGCTCAAAACCTAAAATGGTATATTCAATAGCCACTTGAGAAAACGGTTTGGCGACATAAGCTGTGTTTAATTCAAATTTAGGGCTTGTTGCACCTTTAGTTAACCAATGAGAGGTTTTCTCCAGTGGCGTTTTATCATAGAAAAAGTGCGCGATATTGTTGCCAAAATTTTGTGGGTACTGCCAAGTAACATACTGATTAACGGACTGATCCGTTTGCTGTTTAGCAGGGGGAATTAATGCCAATAAATAAAGGTCAGATAAGCGTGATTTATTCAAATTTCCGGTTTCAGGAATGCCAAGTTTAACGAACGATAAATCACTTTTAATCGAATCAAACGCCAAATTAAACTGAGATATAGTAGCCTCAGCAACCAATTCAAATTCACTACTTAGCTGCTTTGAAGACAGCGCTCTTAACTGGTTGTAACGCTCTGCTTGGGGCGAATCATCAGTATCGTCATGGTTTGAGTTAATGCCTGCAATAAGACTTTCTAAGTTTGTTTGAATGTGTACCTTTACCGAACCATTTTGGGTAAACTCTAAGTTCACTATAGCTGGGCGCAATTGATGCGCTTCAGCACTTTGCATCAACGGCAATAGGCTTAACATTAATAACACTGATCGAAAAAAAACCATGAAACTATTAGGCTTTTTATTTTTTAGCATTGTTCTGTCCATTAGCACGACCATTCGTGCGCACGAGTTTTGGTTGGAGGCTGCACCATTCTATCAAAAAATTGATAGCACAACAGAAATTACGCTTAATGTTGGCCAACAAATGGATGGCCAATTACTGCCTAACATTCCTGCTTGGTATCGCCACTTTGACGTAATTACAGGAGAAGGATTAAAGCCTGTTGGCGGAGAGTTAGGGCGTGATCCTGCGGGGTACATAAACATTCAAACCCCTGGCATTTATGCTATTGGTTATGAAAGTACAAAAAAATCAGTTGACTTAGAACCAGAAAAATTTACCAGTTACTTGAAAAAAGAAGGCTTAGAAAAAATTATAAACCGCCGTAATGAGCTGAATGAGAGTAACAAAAATGGATTAGAAATTTATTATCGTAACGTTAAGGCATTAGTCAAAGTAGGTGATAAAACTGACGTTAATTTTTATAACTATGATTTTAATTACCCACTTAATATTAATCCGTTACAAAACCCTTATGAACTCGCTGAGGCTGATGAGTTAGACGTTCAACTGACCTTTGAACAAAAGCCTGCTGCAAATTTATTGCTCCATGCGAAAATAAAAAATAAGCCTAATTTTCAGTTTAGCATTCGCACCGATGCCCAAGGCTATGCCACTGTCCCTCTCAGCCACAAGGGTATTTGGTTACTTCACACAGTTGAAATGATACGGTCTGAGCAACAAGGTATCGATTGGGAAAGCTATTGGGGAAGCTTAACGTTTGAAATCCGATAATATAAAGGAAAAAGTTGAGTGGCTCTTAAAGAGTAATGGCCTGGCTTTACTTTTTAAACTAGTGATAATAAAAAACAGTTTCTAACGACCCATAACCCCAGCCGCAGTCTATTGAACTCTAAGTTTTTGGCTGGGGTTGTCTTTAATGAGAAATGCCAGAACCCCCGCGATGATGGCTAAGGCGATTGAACTTACCCAAATAAGGTCGTAAGTGGCGTCCCTATCAAAAAAGTAGCCCCCTAATGAAGCTGCTATTGCTGCACCAATGGAATGCCCGGCTGATAGTAAACCCATGGTTAAGCCCATCACTTTAAGGCCAATATGACTTGCCACCAAGCTTGCAGTGACGGGTACTGTCGAGTAATCCACCACACCAAAAATAACTGCAAACAATAACAGTGTTTCGTAGCTAGTACCTACATTAAGCAGTATCCAAAAAGTAAAACCACGAATAATATAAATACAGCCAAGCAATAGAGGCCGGTTCATTTTATCAGTTAACCAGCCAATACTGATCATACCAACAAGGTTGACCGCAGACAGTAGGCCATAAGCAGCAGCACTGGGTATGGGTTCAAAACCACAGAAAGAGGCAAACGGCATTAAATGAGTTTCAATGACGCCAGTGGTTGTGTAGCCACATATGAGATAACTCCAAAACAGCAGATGAAAAACTGGAGTAGAGAATAATTTTTTAAGAGAAAATTTTAAGTCTGTAGCATCATTTATTGTTGATGCTTTACTGACTTGCTTGGCAGGTTTATCACTGGGTACCCACCAAACAAGAGGAATCAGGCAAGCGATACCTACTGCAATTCCTGCAAAACCCCATCGCCAACTAAATGATGCGAAAATCAATGCGATGAGAGGAACAATTAAAAACTGTCCAGCTGAAGAACCGGACGTTGCAATACCCGAGGCAAACCCAACGTTTTCAGGGTAGACTCTGGCCACTGCGGAAGCAATCATATGGGTTGCGACAATACCGAATCCAACGCCACCAATAATGCCAAAACCAATCAACAATACCCACGCACTTTGGGCCATACTGATAACAATGCAGGATATGAAGACCGCGATAAGCCCTAGTAATAAAGTAAACCGAAGGCCTTTACGATCCAAAATAAACCCTGAAATTGGTGATGCAACTGCCATGATTAATAAGGCAACAGCAGCAACATTAGAAACATATCCCCGGCTCCAATCCAGGTCGTTTTCCCAAATGGGCATAGCCAGCCCTAAAGCAGCGCGGGCTGAAAAGACCAAGGCCAAAGCTAAAAAACCCAGCGCCACAACAATAATGGCCCTATGGAACGACTTATTTTCACTCGTATCATTCATGTTGCTAGATTCTTTACTTGAAACAATGGAATAAAGGCAATAATTTTAGGCTTTAGATCCTAGGCTAACCGTCCTTAGTTAAACATGATCCTATAATACTCGTCAAAACGTCTCAAAGTGGATTAACGCTCAGTCTATATCATGGTTCTATTGTTGCTGCCTGACGGTAGAAATTAACAATCCATTGAAACAGCAGCTTGGCATTAGGCTTGCCAACACTGTTGGCTATGCCTTGTGCGCGAATGGCAGGGCGATTATCAAAACTCTCTGCACCAAGCAGGCCCTCAACCATTTGGCTATTAAATTCTGGATGGCCTTGAATGCTCAACATATGGTCGTTGTATTGTATTATGTGGTTTGGACAAAAGGCATTGCCGGCAAGCACTTTAGACCCTTCCGGCACTCTTACTACTTGATCTTGATGGAATACCATTACATCAATGGTTTCGGCCATAGGGTGCATGCAGTCGGCCTTAGCCACTACTGTATTGCGAGAGATGCCGATTCCCCAGCCCTTTTTGCTGCGCTCTACCGAGCCCCCTAGAACTTGCGCCATAAGCTGATGGCCAAAACAAATGCCCACTGTAGGTTTTTTAGCCGCATGAAGCTGTTCAATAAAATGACCTAGTTGGTGAATCCACTCCACGTCGTCATAAACGCCTGAAGGGCTGCCATTAATTAACCAAACATCACATTGATCCACCGAGTTGGGTAGCTCGCCCTTATAGGCGTTAAAGTTAGTTAAAACAACGCCACTATCTACTGCTAAAAATTCTTTTTGAAAAATAGCTGAGTAGTTTAAGCCACCCACTTGTTTTAGGATGGGTGCAAACGTATGGCAGAGCAAAAGGCCAATATGTAGGGGTTGGCTCATGGTGGTTTATCCTAAAAAAAAGGGCAGAAAAAGCCCCGTAGTAGGTGAGGACGCCCTACAGCGTTTTTAGTAAGCCGCCATTACTATTGAAGGGCAGCGGTGAGATTACTTGAAAAACAATACGCTATAAGGTTAAGTATTCCTAAAATAGTAGCCCAATTGTTAGACACTGCTCAAAATAACGCACTGCTGCGTTATGGTTATAAGCTCCGTCAAAAAACTCGACTAATCTGGTTCATTAAAGTGGCGTGATTTCGCAAAAGATGTGGCCCTTAAGCAGGGCCACCAAGTATCGCCAGAACATCTCAGAAATAACAGGCTGAGACAGACGCATCATCAGAGAGTGGCTGGTTAGCCTGGGGTTATCCCACGCAACCGTTCTGAGCGTCGGCGAAGCATTTCAAGCGTCATCAATAACGCAACTGAAATACACACAAGGATCGTCGCCACTGCCAGAATAGTTGGACTGATCTGTTCACGCAGGCCTATAAACATCTGCCACGGAAGTGTCTTCTGACTAGCAGAGCCAATGAACATTACAACGACAACTTCGTCAAAGGACGTAATAAATGCGAAGAGACCGCCAGAAACAACCCCTGGAAAGATCAGTGGCATCTGGACGCGGAAAAAAGTTGTTATTGGGTTTGCACCCATATTGGCAGCCGCACGGGTCAGCGACGTATCAAAACCCACAAGCGTTGCCGTTACAGTAATAATAACAAACGGGATTCCCAAAACGGCATGTGCTAACACAACTTTGACGTAGCCAACAAAATTCTTATCCAGCCCTAAGGTGTTCTCCATGAAATTACCCATGGTAGAGTAAAAGAAAAACATGCCAGTCGCCGAAATAATCAGCGGCACTATCATAGGCGAAATTAAGATTGCCATAATTGCTCGCTTCGCTGGCACATGGCTTTGACTGAGCCCAATGGCTGCGAGCGTACCCAAAGAGACAGAAATAATCGTCGCAATTGGCGCAATGATCAATGAGTTCCAGAATGAACGTTGCCACTCATCGTTACTGAAAAAATCTTGATAGTGCTTGAGAGAATAGCCTGCAGGATCAAATCGCAACATTTCAGGGGTAAAAGTAAAGAAATTCTGCGCATTGAAAGACAAGGGCATTACAACGAGAATGGGTGTGATCAAAAATATAAAGATCAGGCCACAGATCACCCGAAAGCTATAGTGCCACAGGACCTGATTAGAAGTTAGGTAAGCGTGCAATTTGACGCGGTAACCACCCTCATAAATCCAATAGAAAAACCACCCAAAAAACCAACCAATAAAGGCCCCACAAAAGCTACCAAATGGTCCTAATAAGAAAAACCCAAAGCCAGCTAAAAGGACGGGTAAAAGTAAACGCACAACGTTTGGTTTAAGGTAGTCGGTTGCAGTGATTCCGTAGGCGAGTATTACCGCCACCAACGAACCAAAAATAATCCCAATCAGAGCAGATCCAAATGCGGGCCCTACAAATAAACCAATAAAGGCACCCATCAGCGCCATTACGGGCAACACAAAAGACAACGGCCGGCGCGACACCTGAAATAATGTATCCATGACCTTAGCCCCCCAACTTTACGTTATCTATTCCGACAACTTTATCATAAGCCCAATAGAGAATTAACACTATTGCAAGTAAAATTGTACCAAGTGCTGCAGCCAATCCCCAGTTCATTGATTGAAAGATATGGTAGGCGATTCGATTAGAAATAAAGACTCCTTTGTTGCCACCAACGATCTCTGGCGTGATGTAATAGCCTATAGAAAGTATGAAAACTAAAATAGATCCAGCCCCAATTCCAGGCACTGATTGCGGAAAATAAACTCGCCAAAACGCAGTCCAATTGGTTGCACCAAGAGATTTTGCCGCTTGCAGGTAGGTTGGTTGAATCGTCTGCATTACTGAATACATCGGCAGGATCATAAACGGTAGCAAAATATGCGTCATAGCAACGATCGTACCAAACTGATTATTGATCATTACCAAACGACCGGTTTCTTCAATCATTCCTAGCGCAACCAAAATATCATTAATAACCCCTTGTTGCTGCAGCATCACCTTCCACGCTGACGTTCTTACCAGTAAAGAGGTCCAGAACGGCAAGAGGACGAGAATCATCAACAAGTTGGATTGGCGCCTGGGTAGGTTGGCAAGCAACCATGCCACTGGATACCCCAACGAAATACAGGCAAATGTTATCAGCAGAGACATAATTAGCGTACGTTGAAACAGCGTAATTAAAATCTGCCTATTTTCAGGCTGAAATTCTGGGCCGTCCTGTGTCTTACGCATATCAACGGCATTAAGAAAATACCCAGCGGTATATCGGGAACTGTGGGTTTTAAGAGTTTGCCATATTTCGACTTCCCCCCAGCCCTTGTGCGCCGCTATCAGTTTTTCTTTGAACGGCGCGTCAGTCTCAAGATCCCATTTCTTTGCCTGTCGCGCAGTTTTCTTGAAGAGTGAAGCACTCCCAGATTTTTCATAATTTAATCGCAGGCCAACCCTAGTGTGACTTTTGGTTATGGCTGCGCGTTGAATATCACCAGCAAAAGCTGCATAGATGGCTTCATCTGGCAATTCGCCGGACTTGCCATCCCAAGTCGCTAGGGCGACCACAGTATCTGGCAATATTTCGGCTACAATGTGGTTTTCAACCGAGCGGAAGAGCATAGATCCTATCGGGAAAAGAAACGTAATTAGAACAAAGATAAGAAGTGGAGATATCAGGAGCAGTGCACGGATCTTTTGCCGTCTTAATGCGGTGGCCAAACTGCGCTTTAGGGGTTGTCCATCTACGGTCAGCATAGCGCCGTCTTCGTTAGTATAACTCATGTCGTTCCCATAGCCAGCTAAGCGTCTCAAAGAGACAAGCTCATTTTTAAAAAAAAGGCCCAACCAAGGCCCTTTTGAATTTTGTTGTTTAAAAAAAAGGGCCAACAAGGCCCTTTTACATTTTAAATAGTCTTACTTTGCAAGCCAAGCTTGGAATTTAGACTCAACATCGTCCTTATAATCTGCCCAGAATGCATAGTTCATTAAGAACGTATTATTCGAGTTGGCAGGGTCAGTCGGCATATGTGGTGCCATGGCGATGCCTAACTCCGCATGCTTATCAACCAAAGGAGCTGATGACGCGCGGGTTGGACCATAGCTAATCCACTTAGATTGGTCAGCAAGACGCTGCGTATCCGTAGCAAATTTCACATAGTCCAAAGCTCG
>DCAT01000043.1:17003-23603 GCA_002312935.1 Oceanospirillaceae bacterium UBA1126
TCCCAAAGCATTGAAACAGGTTGCTTTTGCTCTTCGATCAAGGCAAACAAACGGCCATTGAACGTTGAACCCATAACCACTTCGCCATCGGCGAGCAATTGTGGTGTATCAGCACCTGCAGACCACCAGATCACATCGTCTTTGATGGTATCTAATTTCGCAAGAGCTTGGTCTTGACCCGCTGCTGTTTCAAGCATTGGATAGATATCTGCTTTGGCAACGCCATCACACAAAAGAGCCCATTCCATGTTGGAAAGCGCGCCTTTCTTCAATGAGCGCTTGCCAGGATAGGTTTCTGTATCGAAGATCGCACAGATGCTTGTTGGAGGCGTGCTGCCAACCATGTCGTTGCGGTAACCCACAGTATACGAGTAAACAATCTGAGGAATAAAGCACGGTGATACGATGAAAGAACCAAAGTCTTCTGATGCAGGAGTTCCGTCTGGCGCGGCAGCCAACATCGTATCGTGATCAATTTCCATTGCAAGGCCTTCGTCGCAAAGCTGCATCGCTGGACCAGCTTCAACGTCGACAACATCCCAAGTTAAATTACCTGCTTCTTTCATAGCACGCAATTTTGCTACAGCTGTACCGGCACTCTCATCATTGATGATAGTGACACCAGTCATCGCCGTATATGGCTCATGGTAAGCTTTAAGTTGTGATTTAGAATAAGCGCCGCCCCATGACACGATAGTCATTTCTTCGTGCGCACCTGCAAATGCTAATCCCGTGGATAGCGATAGTGCTACCGTCACAAGAACAGTTTTTGTAAATTTCATTACATTCTCCCAAGTAGCCCGTTTTTATAAGGATAGGATCCACGCTACGGGCAGAACAAAAGATCCATTAGTAAACTGTGTCGCCAGTGAGGCGCCTTTAACTATTAAAGCCTCAAGCGTCTAGAGCTCGGCAATCTGAAGGTAACCATCCAATTTCAACGTGGGCACCCGGTTCTAGCTGAACCTGATTTGGCGCGTTGCGGGTTTTTACGATAAAGTTGTCATTACCAGCGACTCGCAAGCGAGTACGGAACATGTCACCCATATAGATGAATTCGAGCACTTCTGCAGTAAGCGTATGCGCACCAGGCTCCATACGGTCTTTACTAAATTCTACTCGTTCAGGCCGGATCGACACCCGTGTTCGCTCGCCCGCTTTGGTGACATTGACTGGGTTGCAATTGATCATTTTTCCATCGTCTAATTGCACTAAAGCCATGCCGTTAGAAATTTCTTTTACCAAGCCGTCCAAGGTGTTGTTCTCACCAATGAACTGTGCCACAAAACTATTTTGTGGTGATTCATATAATTCCGCAGGTGGAGCCAATTGTTGAATTCGCCCATCATTAAATACCGCAACCCGGTCTGACATAGTCAGCGCCTCGGTCTGGTCATGGGTCACATAGACCACCGTAATCCCAAGATTTTCGGCGATCCGCTTAATTTCAAACTGCATGTGTTCGCGCAACTGCTTGTCGAGTGCGCCTAAAGGCTCGTCCATCAACACAAGTTCGGCCTCAAATACTAGGGCCCGTGCAAGTGCGACACGTTGTTGTTGACCACCAGACAATTGGGCCGGCCGGCGGCCTCCAAAATCACCCATTTGCACCATTTCTAGTGCCCGTTTTACTTTGGCCTCGCGCTCAGACTTGCCAATTTTGCGCACCTCAAGTGGAAACGCAAGATTTTCAGCCACCGTCATGTGAGGGAACAGCGCATAATTCTGGAACACCATGCCGATTCCACGCTTATGCGGTGGGATATTATTGATTGAGGTTCCGTCCAGCATAATGTCGCCGTGGGTCGCAGTCTCGAAACCTGCCAGCATCATCAAGCAGGTTGTTTTCCCCGACCCTGAGGGGCCCAACATAGTTAGAAATTCGCCTCTTGGCATCGACAGATTAAGGTCTTTTACTACCAACGATAGCCCATCATAACTTTTCTGTACGCGATCAAATGTCACGAAAGCACCGTTTTCACTCGTCTTGCTTTTCAAAAATCTAACACCTTATTTTTATTTCGCCGTTGAATTTAACCGCCACGATTGCTTACAAAACATGATGCTTTATTTTTTACCCAAAAGCAAACGCCCAAAGGTAACTGCATTAATGTGTCAGAAACGACCCATGTTGGTAGGCCACGCCCGTTAAATTGGCATATTTGTTTAATTAATTCATCGTTAACATGCATGGTTTTTCAGCAGCATTTGTTAACAATTTTGGTTAGTTATTTATAACTTAGGAAGCGATTTATTATTGCTTTGGCCGTAGTCTATGCTTCCTTTTAGAACAGTTAAATATTAAGTTATTTACATTAACTTAACTAAACAGTTAACTATCTTTGGTGCGAATACATTTTGTTATGAACCCGTCGCTAGAGCGTAGTATGTAATTTGGTGTGTCTAAACCAAATTCTTTAGCTCAGGTTAACTCGCCGATTTTCGTAATGGCTAGTTAGTTACACAGCACGACGTTGCTCTAGGCCTACCAATGCCACCAAACTATAAGTGAAATAGGTATTTTGATCGGACTAAATAAATTGCTTTAAAAGTCTTTTTAGACCTTTTTGCAGCGCAGCAAAGCTTAGTTAACCTTACTTCATCGTTGGTCGTAATTTTAATAGGTTGCTAGGCTGTGAGTATCACCATCCACTGTGAGACTTTGGCCAGAAATTTTTGCACCTAGATCGCAAAAACTAAATACAATCATATTGGCAATATCTTCGGCGTCTACAAAAGTGGTCATGGAGGTGTTTTTCACATTATCTTGGCGCACCTTACCTAAGCTCTCACCCGTAGCTTGGGCAATGCTGCTGATGACACGGTCCATGCGGTCACCGTTTACAGAACCTGGACAAATGCAATTAACCCGGATGTTAAATGGGCCTAGCTCCATAGCCATCGTTTTGCTTAACCCCACAATGGCCCACTTAGCACTGGCATAGGGGCTGCGCATAGGGTAGCCAAATAGTCCTGCGGTGGACGATAGATTCATAATTGCACCGCCATGTTGCTTAATTAGCGGTATAGCGTGCTTTGAGACAAAAAAGGTAGCATGCAGATTAACGTCGAAGGTCGCTTTCCATTCTTCAATATCCAGTGTTTCAATAGGGCCCGCAGGTCCTGAAACACCCGCATTATTAACCAAAAAATCTAGTTTTCCTGAAAATTTTTGTTGTAATTGCACAAACATTTCAGCAACCTCATCTGGCTTGGTCACGTTGGTTACGCTAGTTAATAAGAGAGGGTAGTCTTGCTTAAAGCTAGCCAGTGCTTGGGCATCAATATCACACACGTGCACCTGAGCACCTGCTTTCATCATTGCGATGGCAGTGGCTTTGCCAATACCTGTAGCACCCGCAGTAATCAACACCTTCTTATCTTTAATACCTTGCATATAAGTCTCTCCAATGTGGCTAATGGGTGTGATAGTGGACGAATTTAAAACTGTGAGCTTGTATATATCCGTAGTATATCTGTCTGTTTTTGATAAGAAATGAGCCAGTATGTGCCGATACACTGCCCCATCACTTGTCCAATAACGAGCCTTTCTATGAATAAGCTAGCTTTCTACATTAACGGCCGCTGGTGCAAACCTCTAACGAGTAAACAACTGTTGCCAGTCATCAACCCTGCTACAGAGGCCGTGTTTGCCGAGGTTTATCTTGCTAAAACTGACGATGTAGAGGCTGCAGTAAATGCTGCAGCCAATGCGTTTGACGCGTGGAGCCAGACCCCGTTGCCGCAGCGAATACTTAAGGTAGAGGCATTTTTGGCTGCCTACCAAAAGCACTATGGGGATATGGCTAAGGCTATTACTGAAGAGATGGGCGCTCCAGCGTCTATGTCTTACGACATACAAACTGAAACGGGTGTAGGCCATACAGAAGCTCATTTGCAAGCGGCTAAAGCGGCTTTACTCGATGAGCCTATTGGCGAGCATGGTCAGTTGCTCAAAGAGCCAATTGGTGTTTGTGTGCTGATTACGCCTTGGAACTGGCCCATTAACCAAATTGTCTGCAAAGTCATTCCAGCCTTGTTAGCAGGTTGCACTATGGTGCTTAAGCCAAGCGAATTAACACCTATGTCGGCACAACTATTCGCCCAGTGCGTCCATGAAGCTGGCATTCCTAATGGCGTGTTTAATATGATCCATGGTACTGGTGCTGACATAGGTAACTATATGACCAGTCACCCACTAGTCAACATGGTGTCGTTTACCGGATCTACCAGAGCGGGTGTTGAAATTGCGAAGTCTGCAGCCACAACAGTGAAGCGCATGAGCCAAGAACTGGGTGGTAAGTCTGCCAATATTATCTTTGCTGACGCCAACCTAAGTGCTCAAGTAGAGCTAGGCGTGGAAGCGTGCATGCTTAATAGTGGCCAAAGTTGTGACGCGCCAACACGCATGTTGGTAGAGGCCAGTGTGTATGGCCAAGTGGCTGAGATTGCAGTAGCCGCATTTGCATCTATCACTCTTGGTGATCCAGAGCAACAAGGTGATCATTTGGGCCCAGTAATATCCCAACCCCACTGGCATAAAGTGCAACACTTAATTCAAACTGGTTTAGATGAGGGTGCCACTTTGTTATCTGGTGGCGTAGGCAAACCCCAGGGTTTTGAGCAAGGTTATTACGTAAAACCCACGCTTTTTGGCGATGTGAATAACGCCATGGCAATTGCCCAAGAAGAGGTTTTTGGCCCTGTATTAGTATTGATTCCTTTTAAGGATGAGGCAGAAGCAATTAGAATTGCTAACGATAGCCCTTACGGTTTAGGCGCGTATGTGTCTACCCAAGATATGGGTAAAGCCCGGCGTGTGGCCAGGCAATTGAGAGCGGGCACAGTGCACATTAATATGGCTGATTTGGAATATTGCATGCCTTTTGGTGGTTATAAACAATCTGGCAATGGGCGTGAATATGCGGGTTTTGGATTACACGAATTTCAGGAAATAAAGGCTATTGCTGGCTACCGTTAAATAGTCACTTTTAAACATGTAGGTTAAAAAAATGAAAATAGGTTTTGTAGGTCTAGGTAATGTAGGTAGCAAGTTAGCGGGCAGCTTATTGCGTAATGGCTATGAGGTAATGGTTAGAGATTTGAATGTTGATTTTGTCGCTGATTTTGTTGCTCGGGGAGCAAGCTCCGCTAACTCTCCAAAACAGCTTGCCCAGCAAAGTGACATTATTATCACCTGTCTGCCTTCACCAGCGGCCTGTTCGGCGGTGATGGAAGGAAGCAGCGCTGAAGAAGGTGTCATTGCAGGCTTGTCTGAAGGTAAAATATGGCTGGAAATGTCTACCACAGACGAGAGCGAAATACGCCGTATTGGTGCACTGGTAAAAGCTGCAGGGGCAGAGCCAGTAGACTGCCCAGTATCTGGTGGTTGTCATCGGGCAGACACGGGTAATATTTCCATTTTTGCAGGCTGTACCCGGCCAGCATTTGAGCGCGCCTTGCCGGTGCTTACTACCCTAGGCCGCCGAGTATTGCACACAGGTGGGTTAGGGACGGCATCAAAGTTAAAAGTAGTCACTAACTACTTAGCTACGGCGCATTTGGTCGCATTAAGTGAAGCGCTAACAGCCTGCAAGGTAATGGACTTAGATATGAACGTGAGCTACGAGGCGATTAAGGCTTCTTCTGGCACCTCTTTTGTACATGAAACAGAATCACAGGTGATCCTTAATGGTTCGCGAGAAATTAACTTTACTGTGGACCTGGTGCTTAAAGATGTTGGCCTGTTTAACACGCTCACCGAAAGAGCAGGCATGAAGTTAGACTTGGCGCCGTTATTAGTTGATATTTTTAGCCAAGCACAAGATGAGTTTGGACCTCGAGAAAAATCTCCCAACATTATTCGACGTTACGAAGAACCCATGGGCGTTAAAGTGGTAGGCCATGGTTTTCCAGCCGATATCATGGATGAAGAACCAGAAGAAGCTGGCCATGAGCTAATGGTTTCAGGCCGACAAGACGGCTAGCCTAGTCTAGCAGCACTGAACTCAAGGTTTACGCAAGGCACGGTTAGTTTTAGCTGTTGCCAAAGCCTGGGTGGGATCATCTGGCCAAGGGTGTCTTGGATAACGCCCCTTCATTTCTTTTTTAACTTCGATATAACTGGTAGCCCAAAAATTAGCTAAGTCTTGAGTTACTTGCAATACCTGCCCACGAGGTGACAGTAGATGCACTTGTAATGCAGTGCCGTAGCCCACACTGGGTGGCTCCTGCATGCCAAACAACTCTTGTAATTTAACAGCCAAGACTGGTGGGTTTTGGCTGTAATCAATAGTGTGAGCATTTCCTGATGGCACGGTGAAACGAGCAGGTGCAAGCTGTTCTAGCTGATTGGGTAAAGGCCAAGGCAAAAGATTGGACAATATTTGTTTTAAATTTAAGCGCTTAAGGTCTTGAACATGAGTGGCTGTGGCTAAAAATGGTCCAAGCCAATCTGACAAGGTCTCTATCAACCTTTGAGAAGATACGTTAGGCCAAGGGTTGGGTGTTCCTGCGCTACTGGGGTGGCTTTGGTGCAATAACTGTACCTTAGCTTGCAAGTTAAGGGTGTCTTTATCCCAGTTCAATGGCGATAATTTC
>DCAT01000043.1:23891-36729 GCA_002312935.1 Oceanospirillaceae bacterium UBA1126
CTGTCTTTATCCCAGTTTAATGGCGATAATTTTAACTGTGCTATATAGCGACAAGTTGCATCAATCCTAACCTGAGGGTCTATTTTGGTGATGCGCTGGGTATTAATTTGTAGTTGCCCTACTTGGGTATGCTGTTCGGCAATAAGACGGTCATGTTGCTCATGCCAGAATATGTTGGTTTGTTCTTGTGTGAGGTGCTTTAAAGGCCCTGAAAATAAATGATATGGTAACGTTACAGCCAAACAAAGGCGTTGAGCGTTATCACCTGTTTTACGCTCAAAACCGATAGTACTGGCAACCGCTAGCCATGGTGAACCACTATTTGACTGCTGGCATGTCACCCGTTTGCCATTGGCTAGTTTGTATTGTTTTGTGTCTGATGTTTGCTGAGCAATGCGTTCTGGCCAGGCATGAGCAACCAAAATAGCGGCTACTTCGCTTTGGTCGTAGGTATGATTAATCGGTGGTGCGAAGTCGTGTGGCATTTGGCTAAACAATCGTGTGGCTTGCTTGGCGACTCGTTGTCGTAAGCCCATAAGATTGGGCTGAATAGGCGTATTACTGTTTAGCCAATTAACGCGAAGCATTAAGTCATAATCATTTTCTGAGCGTGTTGCTAAAGGGTCTTTTTCACTGAGCAGCGCCACTAATTGGCAGCCCAATGGTAATGCATTATAGCGTTGTGCAGTGATTAATAAATGGCCTAGGCGCGGGGATAAAGGTAACTGGCTCATCCTTTGTCCGTGGGGTGTGATCACTAGGCCCTGGGCTGAAGACATTAGCCCCCCAAGCTTTGTCAGCAGTTGTTCAGCCTTTTGCCATGGGCCTTGTGGAGGGGGGTCCATCCACCTCATTTCATCGGGATCAGAACATCCGAAGGCATATAACTGTAAGCATAAATTAGTTAAATCAGTTTGTTTTATTTCTACGGACGCGTGAGGTGCCAGGCCTTGCTGCTCTGTGTCACTCCACAAGCGATAGCAGGTGCCTGCACTTAATCGACCAGCACGGCCGGCACGCTGTGTGGCTTGAGCACGGGACACCTTCACTGTCCTTAAACGGCTTAGGCCTGTGCGTGTGTCATAGGCCATTTGGCGTGATAGGCCTAGATCAATTACACACTCTATACCTTCAATTGTGAGGCTGGTTTCGGCAATATTAGTGGCTAAAACAATCTTTCGTTTGCCTTTAGCTGCTGGGCTAATGGCCAGTTGCTGCTGTTCCATAGGTAGCTCTCCATAGAGAGCAAAGAGCTTGATTTGAGATGTACACAGGCTAGCCAGTTGGTCTTGGGCTCGATGAATTTCCCCACGGCCAGGTAAAAAAATTAGCAAGCTGCCTTGGTGGTTGGCTAACGCCTGGGCTACGGTGTCATAGAGCGTGTTATAGAGTTGACCTTGGCTTGGAGCAGGGCACACTTGGTGTGTGGTAACTGGGAATTGGCGTCCTTGGCTAACTACGATGGGTGCGTTATCAAGTAATTGGCTTACGCTTTTAGCGTCCATAGTGGCAGACATAATTACGAGCTTGAGAGGTTCTTCATCTCGCAGTAATTCACGGCCCTGAAGACACATAGCTAAACTCAAATCACCATCTAAGCTACGTTCGTGAAACTCATCAAAGATAACAGCACCTATGCCTTCAAGGCTTGGGTCTTGTTGCAGCATGCGCAATAAAACCCCGTGGGTGATCACCTCAATACGGGTATGTGAACTTATCTTGGTGTCCAACCGCATACGATAACCTACGGTGTGACCGCAGGGCTGTTGCAGGCTTTTGGATAAAAAGTGTGCAGTGGCAAGGGTGGCAATGCGGCGGGGTTCAATGAGCAGTATCTTTTGCTGGCCCAACCAAGGGGCTTGGAGTATTGCCAAAGGTACGCGGGTGGTTTTGCCAGCGCCTGGCGGCGCAATAAGCACCACTTCATGGTGCTTTTCTAGTTGCTTGCACAGGGTGGGAAGCACCTCATCAATGGGTAGTGAGGTAGGTGCTAGGGCCATAGTTAAAAGGCTTTAAACGTGAGTGTGGTTAGAGATCTAGAAATGCCGTCTATCGTTAATAGTCGATCATTAATATACTTACCTACATCCTCTTCTGAAGGGATGTAAAGCTTCATTAGTAAGTCATAATCGCCACTGGTTGAATAAAGTTCAGAGGCAATTTCACGCTCATAAATGGCATCAGCTACCGCATAGGTTTTACCCGGGTTGCAACGAATTTGAACAAAGACACAGGTCATAATATTTCCTAAGTAAACCAAAGTGGAGTTCAGCACCATTGCCCATGTCTAAGCCCAGTGCTGCCGGCACATTAGCGCGTCTAACCGAATGGCTAGCAGCGACCTTTGGCCCGTTGCCACAAGTTGCTCTGCTAATGAGCTTGTTTGGTGCTTTACTTTAAAGAAAGAAACCTGCTGGCGCAACTTATTCCCTAGCTTATTAAATGTGTGTTTAGTGATGAATAAGTTTGCTTTACAGCAACGGGTGTTACCATTAATGTTATTGTCTTTGGGGTTTGGTTTACTCTTGACTGGCACTTTAATTACGCTATGCTGCCATGGCAAAAACCTTAATTTAGATCAAGTAAAAATTTGAGGCACATTTATGACACTACTTGCTCCAATCGTTGCAGAAGCTGAAATTTATAAAGCGATTCGGCGTGATATTCATGCTCACCCTGAACTAAGCTATTCGGAACACCGTACTGCAAAAATTGTTGTAGACCAGCTTACTGCGATGGGCATAGAAGTACATCAAAGCGTTGGTGTCACTGGCGTTGTGGGGGTGATCAAAGGCCTAAAGTCTGGTGCAGGTATTGCACTAAGAGCAGACATGGACGCCTTACCATTACAAGAGCGTAATCAATTTGAGCATCGGAGCCAATATGCTGGAAAAATGCATGCCTGTGGCCACGATGGGCACACAGCCACACTGCTTTGTGCAGCGGGTTACCTAGCGAAAAATCGTGATTTTTCTGGTACAGTTTATTTAATTTTTCAGCCAGCAGAGGAAGGTGGAGCGGGTGCTAAAGCCATGATCAACGATGGCTTATTTGAGCGTTTTTCAATTGATGAAATTTACGGTTATCACAATTGGCCTGGTTACCCGCAAGGCTCGGTGGGCATAGTAGCAGGAGCCATGATGGCTTCAGCCAGCGAATTTAAAATTAAAGTGGTAGGTAAGGGCGCTCATGCAGCTATGCCTCAACTGGGTGCAGACCCGTTGTTGGTCGCCTGCCAGCTTGTGCAAGGGTTACAATCCATAGTCACGCGCAACATCAACCCGTTAGATTCTGTCGTTTTATCTGTGACTAAAATTCACTGTGGTGATGCTACTAATATTATTGCTGACGATTGTGTGATCGAAGGCACAGTGCGCTGTTTCTCTGAGGACGTTTTAAAGGCTGTTGAAACAAGGATGGGAAGAATTTCTCAAGACCTTTGTTTAGCCTTTGATTGTGAAGGCCAGCTTGATTTTAGAAGAGCTTACCCTGCGACTATAAATCATGCAGCTCAAGCGCACTATATGCGAGAAGTTGCGGTAAATTTATTAGGCCAAGATAAGGTAGTGGACTTCACTCCAACCATGGGTTCCGAGGACTTTAGTTTCTTTTTACAAGAAAAACCAGGGTGCTACTTCGCTTTAGGTAATGGTGATGGAGATCACCGTGATCTTTTGCATGGTATGGGACCGTGTACCTTGCATAACCCAAGTTATGATTTTAATGATGCCTTAATTCCTATTGGTGCAAGCTTATGGGTAAGGTTAATTGAGGCTCGTTTAGGCAAGGGTGGCATTGTTTGTGAATAAAGTAATGGTATAAATTTTACACTTGATGTAATATTTTTCACTATGAATTCGAAACACTCAAAGCAACACGTTGACGCGCAGCAGTTAGATCTTGCTACAAGGGCTGCCTGGTTGTCCTTTATCGGCGGCTATACCCAAGGTGAAGTGGCCAAGCGCTTAGCCGTATCTCCTGTTAAAGCTCACCGACTTATTCAGCTTGCTCAACAACAGGGCATGGTAAAAATATTTATAGAAGGTGAGCCTGCGCGCTGCGTTGCTTTAGAAGAGCAATTGGCGAGTAAATTTAATCTGAGCTCATGTCTAATTGCTCCGTCAGACCATATGAATGCAGACGATAATGAAGCCAATTTCAATGAAGTTGGCGCTGGTGCTGCACGTTTTTTCTATAATCTTCTCGACCAATTGCCACACTCTTCGTGTGTGGGCATCGGCAAAGGTCGGTCGCTTTCAGCGTTAGCAGAGAGACTGCCTAAAATAAATCGTTCAGACCTTACGTTTGCGTCTGTTTCTGGAAGCTTTACGCGTAAATTTTCAGCCAACCGCTTAGATGTAGTGCAGCAGTTTGTTGAGCGTACGGGAGGGGAGGGTTATTTTATGCCTGTACCCTATTTGGCCCGAGATGACGCAGAGCACGAGATGTTGATGGCTCAAGCCAGTGTGCAATTCAGTTTAAATTTGGCGCGCAACGCTAATTTATATGCGGTAGGTATTGGCGGACTAAAAACCAATCACTATTTACATAGCGTGGGTTTAGTCACAGACAACGACCTAGAGGAACTTCGGTCAGCTGGAGCTGTATGTGACCTAATAGGTAGTTTTTACGACATATCGGGTAACCTTGTTGATCACCCTTTAAACGGTCATGGTTTGGGTATTAACGCGGCAGAAATGGCGGGCAAGCGTGTTGTTGCTGTCGCGGGTGGCTTAGGTAAGGAATTGGCTTTACTTGGCGCATTGCGCTCTGGTTTGGTTACAGATCTTGTCATGGGTGAAGCCACCGCAGAAAAATTAGTTTCCTTGATGGAGTTTAAATAGATGTCAACACAAGTGCCAACACAGGTTTCTGGAGAAGTGGCTGAGCAAGTTGCGGCAGCAGCTATTAGTTTGGTTAAGTCTGTTGACGATGTAGCTGATACTGATGGTGTTAGCCGCACGCGAGACCATGATAGTTTAGTACGCAACCCGGGTACGGTGTTAGATTTGCAGCAGCTAGACAAAATCCGGGTCAATAAAAGTGCTGTTGAACGACGTTGTGCAAGCTATGGCGCTCGCCGCAGTATTAAAAAGCAACAACAGGCTGCTTGGCTGCTTAAGGCCATTAGCTTAATAGACCTTACCACTTTGTCTGGTGATGATACCCAAGACCGAGTAAAGCGCTTGTGTAGTAAGGCTAAAAAGCCTGTAGGCACAGACTTACAGCGACGCTTGGGTATTGAATCACTTAATTTATCTACTGCGGCAGTGTGTGTGTATCACGAAATGCTCAGTGCGGCATGCTCCAGCCTTGCAGGCACGGGTATTCACTTGGCTGCTGTGTCTACTGGTTTTCCAGCTGGCCTGTCTCCATTGCCATTACGTATTGCTGAAATAGAATACTCCGTGGCTGCTGGAGCCGATGAAATTGATATTGTCATTAGCCGAAGGCATGTTTTGGAAGGTAATTGGCAAGCTTTATATAATGAGGTTAAAGCCTTTCGCAACGCCTGCGGTCCAGCGCATTTAAAAACCATTTTAGCCACCGGTGAATTAGGCCACTTAGGTAATATTGCTAAAGCTTCAATGGTTTGTATGATGGCTGGGGCAGATTTTATTAAGACTTCTACCGGTAAAGAAACAGAAAATGCAACGCTACCAGTTAGTTTAGTAATGGTGCGTATGATCCGTGACTATTACAAGCTTACTGGCTGTTATGTTGGCTTTAAGCCTGCTGGCGGGGTGAGTAATAGCAAAACCGCCTTACTTTATATGACCATGATGCAAGAAGAATTGGGCCGGCGCTGGTTAGAGCCTGATCTGTTTCGTTTTGGTGCCTCAAGTTTGCTTGGAGATATAGAGCGCCAGCTAGATCATTACGAAAGTGGTTACTACTCAGCAGCTTATCGACACGCTTTAGCGTAAATCAGGCACAGGACGTTTACCATGACAACAATGACAAAGATGACATTGACTGAAGAATTTGAGCAACTTAATTATAGCCAAGCCTTAGAAAGTGATAGCCAAGCACAGGCGTGGCTGCAGCAAAACGAACGCCGTTTTGGTCACTATATTAATGGTGCTTTTGTAAGTGAGCTAGGTGCTACGCTAATAGATGTGTGTAATCCCTCCACCTCAGAAGTGTTAGCGCAAATTGAAGTAGCTACTAGTGAGCAAATAAGCACAGCAGTGAGTAGCGCTCGTGAGGCACAAGCAGGCTGGTGGTCCTTGGGCGGCTTGGGTCGTGCAAAAATACTTTATGCCTTGGCGCGTAATCTACAAAAGTATGCTCGTTTAGCCGCCGTGCTAGAAACCTTAGACAACGGAAAGCCTATTCGGGAAAGTCGAGATGCAGATATTCCCCTTGCCATACGTCATTTTTATCATCATGCGGGCTGGGCAAAATTACAAGCTCAGGAATTCCCCAACCATAGGCCAGTGGGTGTAGCTGCTCAAATTATCCCTTGGAATTTTCCTTTACTGATGTTGTCATGGAAAGTGGCTCCTGCCATTGCCATGGGTAATACCATTGTGATCAAACCAGCAGAACAAACGCCTTTAACAGCGATGCTGTTTGCCCAAATTTGCCATGAATCTGGCGTGCCACGTGGGGTGGTGAATATTATTAATGGTGCTGGCGCCACTGGTGCAACCCTTGCTGCCCATAACGGTGTGGACAAGGTTGCCTTTACTGGGTCTACTGCTGTTGGCCGAGCTATTCGCCTTGCTACAGCAGGCCAAGGTAAGAAACTAACTTTGGAGCTGGGTGGAAAATCAGCCTTTGTCGTATTTGAAGATGCCGATTTAGATGCTGCTGTTGAAGGCCTTGTAGACTCTATTTGGTTTAACCAAGGAGAAGTCTGCTGTGCTGGATCAAGATTACTGGTCCAAGCGCCAGTAGCTAAACAGTTGCATGCTAAATTGAAGCAGCGCATGCAACAGCTGCGCACAGGATCTCCTCTGGACAAGTCGATAGATGTAGGCAGTTTAGTGAGCCGGCAGCAATTTAACCGAGTAAGTCAGTTGGTTAGTGAAGGGTTGCAAGAAGGTGGTGAGCTTTTTCAAGCTCACGCTCAAGACTCATTAACAAATTATTATCCTCCCACCCTAGTGACGGACGTGGATTCAAGTCATCCCTTAGTGCAAGAGGAAATATTTGGTCCTGTGCTAGTGTCCATGACCTTCCGCACGCAAGCAGAGGCTGTGGTTTTGGCTAACAATAGCCGGTATGGCCTAGCAGCCAGTGTTTGGAGTGAAAATATAAACCGGGCTATGGATGTAGCGCCTAAACTTAAAGCGGGCGTGGTTTGGATCAACAACCATAATCAATTTGATGCAGCGTGTGGTTTTGGAGGTGTTAAGGAATCTGGCTTTGGGCGTGAGGGTGGCAAAGAAGGTTTATACGAATACCTAACCCCTGCTGGCCTAACAACCATGGTTGCACCTGATGTGCCAGCCTTAGCTAAGCCCTTATCAACACAACCTGTGGTTAGTAAATTATCGATTGATCGAACGCTAAAGTTTTATCTGGCTGGTAAGCAGGTAAGGCCAGATTCTGGCCATAGCCAGGCCTGCTATAACAATGATGGCAGTGGTGCTGTTATGGTCGGTGTTGGCGGCCGCAAAGATATTCGAAATGCAGTATCGGGCGCCTTAAAAGCATCTTCATGGGCGCAACAAACAGCACATGGACGTGCGCAGGTCATCTACTTTTTGGCAGAAAATCTCTCGCAACGAGAAAGTGAGTGGCTTGAGCGATTGCAAAAAGTGTGTGGTTATGACCAAAAGCAAGCGCAAGCAGAGTTCGACGGGGCACTCTCGTGTCTTTTTACCTATGCCGCATGGGCAGACAAGTATGACGGTGCAGTGCATAATGCACCCTACCGTGGTGTCACTTTGGCTTTGCCTGAACCTGTAGGAGTGATAGGATTAATTACACCGAAAAATCAACCGCTTATATCTACCATTGCGCTTATGGCTCCGGCGATTGCCATGGGGAATTGTGTGGTTTTAGTAGCCAGTGAACGCTACCCAAGTATTGCACTAGAGCTTGTGCAAGTACTGGAAACTTCAGATATTCCAGCAGGTGTTGTAAATATACTAGCTGGTCCAAAAGCAGACCTTGCTAATCATCTGGCAGGCCACGCAGAAGTGGACGCTATGTGGTGTTGGGCAGACGCCAGTATCAACAAATGTGCTGAGCAGGCGAGTGTGACAGATTTAAAACGCATGTGGACTCATTTAGAGGCGGATCGGGATTGGCTTGATCCACTTCAAAGTGAAGGGTTGGAGTTTTTACGCCAAGCCACACAAGTGAAAAATATTTGGACGCCATACGGCGACTAATTAAAAAGAAGAAACGGCTTTAGCCGATTAAAGTAAACTAGGAGAATGTAATGAAGTTAAATAAAATCACTATGGCGATCGCGGCTGGTGCAGTTGCATTAACTGCAACTGTTGCTCAAGCTGCAGTTAATCCAGCTGTTGTATATGACAAAGCCGGTAAGTTCGATAAGTCATTCAACGAAGCTGTTTATAACGGCGTTAAGCGTTTTACTGCCGACACAGGTATCAGTGTTCGTGAAGTAGAACCCACAAACGAAGCGCAAGTAGAACAAGGCCTTAAAAAGCTTGCTAAGCGCGGCAATAGCCCGATTGTTGCTGTAGGTTTCGCTCAAGCTAACGCCGTAAGTGCAGCAGCTCAAGCCTACCCAGACACTAAGTTCACTTTAATCGACATGGTTGTTCCAGAAGCCAACGTTCAGAACGTTGTATTTAAAGAGCATGAAGGTTCGTTCTTGGTAGGTGCTTTGGCAGCTATGAAGTCTGAAACTGGCACCATTGGTTTTGTTGGTGGTATGGATATTCCTTTAATTAGTCGCTTTGGCTGTGGTTACGAGCAGGGTGCTAAGCACATCAATGCAAATATTAAAGTAATCCACAACATGACAGGTTCCACTCCAGCTGCATTTGGTAACCCTTCTAAGGGTGGCGAGTTAACTCGTAGCCAGATTGAAGCGGGCGCTGACGTAATATTTGCTGCTGCTGGTGGTACTGGTTTCGGTGTTTACCAGGCTGCTGCTGATGCTGGCAAGTGGGCTATCGGTGTAGATTCTAACCAAAACCATCTCCAGCCAGGCACCATGCTAACGTCTATGGTTAAGCGTGTTGGTGAAGCTGCATACAAGAGCTATGAAACTGCAAATAATGGCACTTGGACAGCTGGTGTAAGCGTTATGGGTCTTGCTGAAGGTGGCGTTGATTGGGCTCTTGATGAGCACAACCGTGCGTTAGTTACTGCATCCATGGAATCTGATGTAAATGCAATTAAGGCATCCATCATTGCTGGCGATATTTCAGTACATGACTATATGTCAGACAACACCTGTAACTATTAATCAATAGGTACAGTACGCGGCGGGCGTTTGATAATAAAACGCCCGCCGCAATTTCGTCTGTACACCGATAACCAAAGACCAATGACTATGACCGATAACTTCGCTATTGAATTAACTGACATTGATAAGCGCTTTGGCGCTGTGCATGCAAATAACAAAGTATGTTTGCAAGTTAAACGGGGCAATATTCATGGCATTGTTGGCGAAAATGGTGCGGGTAAATCCACACTGATGAGCATCCTGTATGGCTTCTATCAAGCCGATGCAGGGCAAATTGATGTATTAGGCCAGGCCTATACATTTACAGATTCCCACCAAGCCATTGCTGCAGGCATTGGTATGGTGCACCAGCATTTTATGCTGGTAGAAAACTTCACAGTTTTAGAAAACGTGATTTTAGGTAGTGAGGGCGGTGCACTATTGGCCCACGGTTTGGCAGCTGCACGCAAAGAACTCACTCGCCTAGGCGATGAATATGGTCTAAAAGTGGACCTAGATGCCACTATAGATACGCTGTCTGTAGGGTTACAGCAACGAGTGGAGATACTCAAGGCCCTCTATAAAGGCGCCAAAATTTTGATTTTGGATGAGCCAACTGGTGTGCTAACGCCACAAGAAACAGAAGAGCTGTTTCGTATTTTTGGTGCCCTAAAGCAGCAGGGCGTCACCATCATGTTAATTACTCATAAATTGCGTGAAATTATGTCTATTACAGACCAGGTGTCTGTGATGCGCGCAGGCCAAATGGTAGCCCACAGAGACACACAAGCAACTAGCCGAGAGGAATTGGCTGAGCTAATGGTGGGCCGAAAAGTGTTGTTGCAAGTCAATAAAAAACCTGGCAACGGGCGTGCTCCTCTGCTGAAGGTTAAGCGCCTAAGCGTGTCCGATAGCCAAGGTATTGAAAGGTTAAAGGATGTTAGCTTTGAACTGCGTGCCGGTGAAGTGCTGGGCGTGGCTGGCGTGTCTGGTAATGGCCAAACAGAGTTGTTAGAAGCCTTATCTGGCATCGTGCCTATGACTAGTGGAGCTATTGAAGTGTTAGGTTTTAAAATGGATGCAAAACACCCATTAACCCCTGACAGGTTAAGAGAACTTGGTTTAGCTCATGTACCAGAAGACCGCCACCGCATGGGGTTAATTACCGACTTTAGTGCCAGCGAATCCGCTTTGTTAGGTTATCACACTGACCCTAAAATTAATTCAGGCATCTGGCTTAGCAACCGCAAGGTTGAGGCTAACTGCCAGGCACTTATGCAATCTTTTGATGTGCGTCCTGCTGACCCACATTTAAAATCTGCTAATTTTTCTGGTGGCAACCAGCAAAAGCTTATTTTGGCGCGAGAAATGGAACGTAACCCAGAAGTATTACTCATAGGCCAGCCCACTCGTGGTGTCGATATTGGGGCCATAGAGTTTATTCATCAGCGTATTATAGACATGCGTGATGCGGGTAAAGCGGTGCTGTTAGTATCGGTAGAGTTAGATGAAATAATGTCGGTGAGTGATCGTATTATTGTCTTGTGTGACGGTGAAATAAGTGGCCGCATTGATGCTGCTGATGCTGACGAGCGGACCCTGGGTATGATGATGGCCAATGCGCTAGACCCAATAGACCCTCTGCAAACTATGGATGACCAACATGCGTCTTCTCAACAGGCCTCTAGTCAGGAAACTCAAGCATGAAACGCGATACCCGAATTACGTGGATAAACCGCCTGTTATTGCCGCTACTAAACATACTTACGGCGTTTGCTGTAACTGCAATTGTGTTTTGGCTTATTGACGTAAATCCTATTGAGGCAGCGGAAGTGCTTTTGTATGGCGCCTTTGGTTACGAAGAAGGAATTGGGTATACCATTTATTACACTACCAACTTTATCTTTACTGGCTTAGCAGTAGCAGTAGCCTTCCATGCTGGCTTATTTAATATCGGTGGCGAAGGTCAAGCTTACGTTGGTGGCCTGGGTGCTGGACTCGCCATACTATTTCTGGACCCCACTTTAGGGGCTTGGGTATTTATCCCTGCTAGCATTATTGGTGCGCTGTTATTTGGTGGTCTATGGGCTTTGATTCCTGCGTATTTGCAGGCTTATCGCGGCAGCCATATAGTGATAACAACCATTATGTTTAACTTTTTAGCAGCGTCACTGATGGTGTACGTAATGGTGCACGTACTGCGTGAAACTGGGCAAATGACACCCCAAAGTGAACTTTTCCCCACCAATGCCTGGATGCCTTTTGTGCATGATGTTGCTGCAGGTTTAGGCTACAGTATTGAAGCGTCACCACTTAACCTGTCAGTCCTTTTGGCTTTAGTTTGTGCGGTTCTGGTGTGGTTTTTCTTATGGCAAACACGCTGGGGCTATGCTATCCGTGCCACTGGTAAAAATGGCACTGCAGCCGTTTATGGTGGTATTAAACCTAAACGAATTATTATTGTAGTGATGTGCATATCGGGTGCGTTAGCAGGTTTAGTCAGCGTTAACGAACTAGTAGGGTATCAGCATCGCTTGATTATGGACTTCCATCTAGGTTATGGGTTTGGTGGTATTGCTGTGGCGTTGATGGGCCGTAACCATCCTTTAGGGATTATTGTGGCAGCCCTCCTGTTTGGTACCTTATATCAAGGTGGTGCCGAGCTAGCTTTTGAAATGAGCGGTATCTCACGTGACATTGTAGTGGTAATGCAAGGCTTAGTGATCTTGTTCTGCGGTGCTTTAGAGTATATGTATAGGCCTTGGCTGATCCGGAACTTAGCGCCAGTTAAACAGCAAGAAGCGCCAGCAGGAGTGACCGCATGAGTGATGTATTCTTAACAGTGCTGTTAACCTTAGACGCTACAATAAGGGTGTCCAGCCCTCTTATTTTGGCTGCGATGGCAGGGTTATTTGCGGAACGTTCTGGTGTTGTTGACATTGGTTTAGAAGGTAAGATGCTAGCCTCTGCCTTTGCTGCTGCTAGCGTTGCAGCAGTAGTGGGCTCTCCATGGGCTGGCTTAGGCGTAGCCATTATTGTCTCTTGCGGTTTGGCGATGCTGCATGGCTTCGCTACCATTACCCACCGGGGTGATCAAATTGTAAGTGGCATGGCGATTAATATTTTGGTCGGTGGATTAACGATTATTTTAGGTTTGGCATGGTTCCATCAAGGTGGATTAACACCGGCCTTAAATAATGAATCACGGTTCCTATCTATTACGTTGCCTTATGCTGAGCAGCTGGCGTACATTCCAGTACTAGGCCCCTTTTACAAAGAACTCATCAGTGGCCATAATATTTTGGTATACCTTGCCTTTGCAGTGGTACCTATGGTCTGGTGGGTGGTGTTTCGTACCCGGTTTGGCCTGCGTCTTCGAGCCGTGGGTGAAAACCCCACAGCTGTAGATACTGCCGGGCTATCAGTGATTAAATTACGTTATAAAGCACTACTTATTGG
>DCAT01000089.1 GCA_002312935.1 Oceanospirillaceae bacterium UBA1126
CAATTAAACATTCTGCCAAATCAACCACTTCTGGTTCTCGTGCAGCATTGTCTAGTACAGTCTCACCTTCTGCTAAAGTGGCTGCCATAAGAATATTTTCAGTACCTGTTACCGTCACCGTATCAAAGAAAATATGTGCCCCCTTAAGGCGATCTGCCTTGGCACGAATATAACCATCTTCCACTGTAATAGTGGCTCCCATGGCTTCCAAACCCCTAATGTGGAGATCTACCGGCCGACTACCAATAGCACAACCACCGGGCAAAGAAACTTCTGCTTCACCAAACCGCGCAACCAAAGGGCCTAATACAAGAATAGACGCTCGCATGGTTTTTACCAAATCATAAGGCGCAATGCAGTGGTCTAAGGTAGTCGCATCTATTTCTACACTCAGCTTATCTCCCACCAGCAAGGAAACGCCCATACGGCCCAGCAACTCGATCATTGTTGTGACATCATGGAGGTGAGGCAAATTACGAATAGTGACCGGCTCTTGCGCTAGAAGGGTTGCCGCTAAGATCGGCAGCGCCGCGTTCTTTGCACCTGCTATACGAATCTCGCCATCTAGGCGCTTGCCACCAGTAATGCTTAATTTATCCATACTATTGCTCACCAAATGTTTATTTTTCTGGGCGTCTTAGTTTTGCTGTACCAGCGCTTAATTAAGTGTTTACACGCTGCCACTGATCTGCCGTATAGGCTTTGATACCTAGGGCATGAATAGACCCATCTGCAATCTGATCTGTAAGGCAACCATAAACCAGCTGTTGTTTTTTAACGGGTGATAAGCCTAAAAACAGGTCTCCGATCACAGTGACTTGAAAGCTACAACCTTCGCCGCTTGGGATCACTTGCGTGCCAGAGAGCTGTTGCTCAATAATTTGTTTAACTTGTTCTGCGTCCACGATATTCTCCATGGGCTAATAAAATACGAGCGTACATCGTTTAAGTGTACTTAAAGGGGGCGTAACAGGGCCGCGATTGTAGCAAAATACTACCTGTTATCGCTACCACCGATTAATAATTCAACAGGCTCAAGACGGGTCATTCCAAAATGCAATGACGTCATCCATATTGCCTTTGTTTTTCGCCATAGCACTGGCAAATTGTTGCCTAAAGGCCAACCCTAAATTAATACCGTCCAGAGTCACGTTAGTCACCATCCAACCTTGCTGCCGCTTTTTCATAGCATAATTAATGTCATAAGCGGCCCCATTTGCGTAGACCTTTACCCATATTTTTTGCCGCCCAGCTTTACTACTACTGTTAGAATTAGATTGAATTTCAAAATCATTAATTTTAAAAGCAAGCACTGCGCGGGAATAGGTATTTAATAATGATTGCTTAAAGGCAACACGAAAGTCTTTTACTTGTTTTGGTGATGCCTTGCGGTAAAACTTAGCCATCACTCCTTTAGCAATGGTGTTGAAATCGATCACAGGAGTTAAAATAACTTCCATCCCTAAAAGCAGCTGTGGCTCATCAAACGCTACCACTTCACCATCAGCCTCACTACTACGAATGGCCTCTAATCGGCCCTCTTCGAGCAAACCAACCATGGCTTGAGTGCTTTTTCCAACCACTAAGCTAGCATCTTTCCATTCATCTGCCTTTACTATAAAGGAACATAACAGAAGCAATATACTAACCCCTATTATTTTGCTGCGGTTCTGAAAACCAACCATACTTACGTTTCCTTATTAATTGTCACCAAAATTAAGTAAGAACTGGCCAATCAGCTCTTCTAGCACCAGCGCCGACTGGGTGTCTTCAATCACATCACCATCAACTAGCACCTCTTCTTCTGCCCCTACGGTAAGGCCAACATATTTTTCTCCTAATAAACCTGCCGTGAGAATACTGGCACTAGAATCAATGGATAGATAGTCCACCTGTCCGTAAATCTCCATATTCACTACAGCCATCAATGCATTGGGGTCTATAGCAACTGAAACGACCTCACCCACTGTAACACCAGCCATAGTAACCTTAGCTTTAGGGCCTAGGCCTGCAGCGTTTTCAAACAAGGCACTAATCGCATAACTTTGGGCATTGCGAGACATATTGCCCCCACTGACCTGTAAAGCCAAAGCCACTAGCGCAGCTACCCCAGCAACCATCATTAAACCGACACTCAGCTCTAACCATCTCTTGTTCATACTGTGCCTCCAAACATTAGTGCTGTTAAAATAAAATCAAACCCTAAAATAGCCAAAGAACTATAGACCACAGTGCGGGTTGTGGCAGCACTGATACCTTGGGACGTTGGCACACATGTATATCCCTGATACACAGCAGTCCAGCTAATCAAAAAAGCAAACACTAAAGCTTTAACCATGCCATTGAGCACATCTCCATTAAAATCTACTGCCTGCTGCATATTTCCCCAGTAAGACCCACTGTAAACACCAAGCCAATCTACAGCAACCAAGTGCCCACCATATATGCCTACCAAGCTAAAGATGGCAACCAACAATGGTAAAGAAATGATCCCTGCCCAAAAACGCGGCGCCACGATGCGATGGAGAGGATCTACGCCAAACATCTCTAAACTTGCCAATTGCTCTGTGGCCTTCATTAAGCCAATTTCTGCGGTTAACGCAGAACCTGCTCGGCCAGCAAATAATAATGCAGCAACAACTGGGGAAAGCTCCCTGACTAAAGTTAAAGCGACCATTTGGCCCACTGCCTGCTCAGTGCCGTAGGCTGCCAGTAAAGTATAACCCTGCAGCCCCAAAACCATACCAATGAATAAGGCTGACACTAGTATAATAATAAGTGACTGAACACCTACTACGTAGAGCTGCTGAATTAGCCTAGAAAAACTTGACGCCTTAGGCCGTACAATAGTGGCCTGCAGTAACATCAGCAATGCCTGCCCTATGCGCACCAACTTACCTAAAAGGCCTGAACCTAGATCAGCAATAAGGTTTATCATTCTGATCCACCCCTTAGTTCTTGTTGCAGCGCAGGTGCAGCAAAGTGGAATGGAATCACACCATCAGCCTCACCGTGAATAAATTGCTTTACTGCTGGATCATTACTGGCCTGCAAAGCGGCTGGAGTGTCCTGCACTAGCACTCTGCCTTCACCTAACAATATGACTTGATCAGCAATGGCGCAGGCTTCTGCAATATCATGGGATACCAGCACACTGGTTAAATTCATGGCACTATTAAGGTCTTTAATTAGCCTTTGCAGAACTGCCATAGCTATGGGATCTTGGCCTGCAAAGGGTTCGTCGTAAAGAATCAGCTCTGGCTCCATTGCCACCGCGCGAGCCAAGGCAACTCGCCGTGCCATGCCACCAGATAACTGTGATGGCATGAGGTCTCTAGCACCACGCAAACCTACTGCTTCAAGCTTTAACAACACCTTGTTATACAATTCATCTGCCGATAAATGCATATGCTCTCTTAACGGAAAGGCCACATTTTCAAATACTGATAAATCGGTGAATAAAGCACCACTTTGAAATAACACACCCATACGCGCACGAATTTGATTCAACTGCTTACGATTAAGTGCCGCAATGTCCTGATCAAACAGCCGTATTTGCCCCTCATGCGGATTCAACTGACCGCCAATTAAGCGCAGGAGTGTGGTTTTACCAGACCCACTAGGGCCCATAATGGCAGTGATTTTTCCAGTCGATATAGCGCAGTTAAGGTTTTTAAAAATTGCCCGATCATCACGATAAAAGCTAACATTTTGTATGTTAATAATGTCGTCTATGGCCATAGATGAAATTCCGGTGAGGCGCTAAAGTTATCTAGGCTTAAGTTTAACATTGACGCGCTTAAGTGCAAAGAAACTTGCAAAAAGGGCCCACTCTTGGTTTCATTGCCGCTGTTCGTTGACCCTGGCTTGATGCAGGGCGTTCATTTACTGTGATTACTACTCTAATTAGACCTTTATATGTTTATTGCAATTGTCGCCGTTTTAGTTGGCTTAGGCTTACTTATTTGGAGTGCCGAGCGTTTTGTCGACGGTGCTTCTGCCACTGCAGGCCACTTAGGCATGTCGCCTATGCTTATTGGCTTAACTGTCGTCGCCTTTGGCACCTCAGCCCCAGAAATGTTGGTGTCCACCATGGCGGCACTTGACGGTGCCCCAGGCCTTGCCATTGGCAACGCCATTGGCTCCAATATCGCCAATATAGCCCTAGTGCTGGGCGCCACAGCCCTTGTTTCTCCAATACCCATTAAAGGTAATTTGGTGCGCGCGGAGTTGCCTATATTAACCCTCGCTACCGTGGGCGCAGGTATTTTATTGCTAGATTACTACCTTGATGCGGTAGACAGTGTGTGGTTGTTATTGGGTTTGGTGGTGTGTTTATACCTGTTTAATCGGTACCAACAGGACCATCCAGAAGATAAGGTTACGCCTTTAGCCAACATGAGCTTAAAGGCAGGTATTATTTGGCTCCTGGTGGGTTTAATTGCATTGGCATTGGGCTCACGGATTTTAGTGGGTGGTGCGGTATATATTGCTACATCCCTAGGGGTTAGTGAAATGATTATTGGCCTCACTATCATCGCTATCGGCACCAGCCTACCAGAACTTGCAGCGTCTATTATGAGTGCTCGCAAAGGCCAGCATGGCATTGCCTTAGGCAACATTATTGGCTCTAACATTTTTAATTTATTAGGCGTTATGGCTATTCCAGCCCTTATAAGCCCAGTCATTATAGACGCCAATGCCTTATGGCGTGACTATGGGCTAATGCTTTTATTAACCCTATTCCTGCTTGCTCTAGGGTTTAAAGCCCGCCATGGCGGTGCCATTAGCCGGATAGTGGGCAGCTTACTGCTGTTGACCTATGTTATGTATATGCTTTTACTTTATACTAACGCTAAATAATTTGATAATAAGCCTTAGGAGATGTGTTGAGCCATAACAACACTTTAAAGCCCAGCCAAACTCTAGCCACGCCATTTGCTGAATCTGCCTTGCGCACTATTAAGTTAGAACAGGCTGCCATAAGTGAACTGACCAGTCGTATCGATGCTGCCTTCGACCAAGCTTGCCAGTTATTGATGGATTGCTCAGCACGAGTGGTCCTTTTAGGCATGGGTAAATCTGGCCATATTGCTAATAAAATAGCTGCCACTCTAGCCAGCACAGGCACTCCCTCCTTTTTTGTTCATCCAGGTGAAGCCAGTCATGGCGACATGGGCATGATTACGGCCGAAGACGTTGTACTTGCCTTATCTTATTCAGGCACCACCAGTGAAATTGTCACCTTATTGCCAATGCTAAAACGCTTAGGCACCCCGCTTATTGCCATGACAGGCGCGGCAGATTCCACTATTGCCAAAGCAGCTGATGTGCACTTAAATGTACACGTTAATACCGAAGCCTGCCCTTTAAATCTGGCACCAACATCGAGCACCACTGCCAGCTTAGTGATGGGGGATGCACTGGCCATCGCATTATTAGAAGCCAAAGGTTTTAGTGCCAACGATTTCGCTTTTTCTCATCCAGGTGGCGCTTTAGGCCGCAAATTGCTTTTAAAGGTAAGCGACATAATGCACGCTGGTGACGCCCTACCTATGGTTTTTCAAAGTACTCGGTTTGCCGATGCATTAATGGAAATGACCCAAAAAGGTATGGGCATGACTGCCGTGGTTAATGACCAAGGTGAGCTGGCAGGCATCTACACTGATGGCGACTTACGCCGAAGTTTAGACCACAGCCAAGATCTGCGTGAATGCCACATTAGTGAGCTGATGACCCTTGACCCAGTGCAAGCCCAAGCCGATATGCTGGCTGCTCAGGCGTTGCAACTTATGGAACAACATAAAATTAATGCGCTCATTGTTTGTGATGAAAATCACCAACCGGTGGGCGCTCTAAATATGCATGATTTGTTAAAAGCAGGAGTTATATAATATGGATTCTGCACTGCTCAGCGAGGCTCAGATTATCAAACACGCAAGCCAAGTGCGCATACTCGCATTAGATGTAGATGGCGTGCTAAGCGATGGCCGGCTTTACTTCAGCAACCAAGGTGAAGAAATTAAGGCCTTTAGTAGTCTGGATGGCCATGGCATTAAAATGCTCCAATCTACTGGTGTAAAAGTTGCTATTGTCACTGGCAGAACATCCAATATTGTTGCCCAAAGAGCCAAACAACTGGGTATTGAATTAATATTACAAGGCAGAGAAGATAAACTCACAGCCCTTCACGAACTCACCCAAAATTTGCAGTTAGACTGGCCCCAGATGGCCTACATGGGCGACGACTTGCCAGACCTTGCCGCTATTATTAAAGTGGGTTTAGGCATCACCCTACCTAATGCAGCTAGCAGTATGGCTTGTCACAGCCAATATGTTACCCAACGCAGTGGTGGCCAAGGTGCAGTAAGGGAAGTGTGTGAATTAATTATGCAAGCACAAGGCACGTGGGAGGCTGCTCTAGCCCCTTATTTTAACACTAAGTTCACAGCAGACTTGTGATGCTGGCATTATTTCGCAGTCGCTGGTTGCCTATAAATAGTGTTGCTGCAGGCTTAGTTTTGTTGCTATTTTGGTGGTTACAGCAAACGCAGCAGCAAGACGCGGAATCAAAGGTTAACTGGATTCCAGACTATTACCTGACTAATGCAACTATTAGCCAGTACGATAAGCAAGGTGCGCTATCCTCCAACATTAGTGCTAAACAATTTACTCACATTCAAGAACTGGGCACCACTGACTTACTGCAGCCCAGGTTTAACATTTATTTATCCAGCAATGGCAGTGCTTGGTTTGGTAAAGCGGATGAGGGCCTTATATTAGATTCTGGGGCACAAATTAACCTAACAGGCAACGCACTCGTTACTAACGGTCCAGATATTCTCCGACCGCTTAGCCTTAACGGTGAAAGCTTAAGGTTGTTTCCCCAACGAAACTATGCCGAATCTGACAAGCAAGTGACTTTAGTCGCCAAGTATAGCCACTTGACGGGCACAGGAATGCAGCTCACACTCGATACCCAGCGTTTATTATTTTTACACCAGGTCAAAGGCACTCACTCTGTGCCAAGGAATTAGCCATGTTACTGTCCATCCAAAACACCCACAGCGCCTCTAGCCTAAGCCACATGCAACGTTTTTCTATCTGTTTGCTTGCTTTGGCAGCATGGATGTCTAGCCCATTAACATGGGCACTTGATAGCGACCGTAAGCAACCCATTGAGATTACCGCTGATAGTGTAGAGCTTAATGAAGGGGAAGGTTTTTCCACCTACTCCGGCAATGTTCTCATTGTCCAAGGTAGTATGACAATTGAAGCGAACAAGGTAAAAATTACCTTTAACGACGACGGTATAGAAACCATGGTAGCCACAGAGGGCAATAATGATGGTTTAGCCTACATGCAGCAGGAATCAGAGCCCTTAGGCGATGGCAAAGGCGATATCATGGAAGCCTGGGGTAAGAGCATTGATTATCAACTGAACACCGAGTTCTTAACCTTACTGGGCAGTGCCAAGCTGATTCAAAAAGGTAACTTGTTCAGTGGTCATAAAATACTCTTCAACATGTCCACAGAAAATGTGAAAGCCATTGGTAGCAATAATAAACAAGTAAAAATGATTTTCTTACCTAACTCAAATTAATGCTCACCTGAAACAAGTTTGACACCCATGCACAAAAAGACTGCCACCATAGCCACCTTAGAAGCCAGAAACCTTGCTAAATCTTACAGCAAGCGGGCTATCGTCAAAGACGTTAACATTCGTATTGAAGCGGGCCAAGTGGTTGGACTGCTGGGGCCTAATGGTGCTGGAAAAACGACCTGTTTTTATATGATTGTGGGTTTAGTGCATGCAGACCGTGGTCAAATATTTATCAATCAAGAAGACATTTCAAGTGAGCCGATGCATGGCCGAGCGCGCAAGGGTATCGGCTATCTGCCACAAGAAGCATCAGTATTTCGGAAGCTTACAGTGGCACAAAACATTTTAGCCATATTAGAAACTCAAAAAAAACTAACTAAAATTGAGCGATTAAACAAGCTAGAGACTCTGCTCCAAGAATTTAATATCAGCCACATACGTGACAGCCTGGGTATGAGTTTATCAGGTGGTGAACGCCGTCGCGTCGAGATTGCTCGTGCATTGGCGAGTGAGCCACAGTTTATTCTGCTGGACGAACCCTTTGCTGGCGTAGACCCCATTTCTGTGAAGGACATTAAACACATTATTCAGCAGTTACGTGACAAGGGTATTGGCGTATTAATTACCGACCATAATGTGCGGGAAACCCTAGATATTTGTGATTTAGCCTACATTGTTAGTGAAGGTTACATTTTAGCTCATGGAACCAGCCGTGATATCTTAGCGAACCAGCAAGTAAAAGAGGTATACTTAGGCGATGATTTCACTTTATAACTAAGCAAAAATCCAAGTAAAAATCTAAGTAAAGACACGTCAGAACCAATAAGTTAGCATTACTATGAAAGCATCCCTGCAGCTCAAAATGAATCAGCAACTGGCCATGACGCCACAGTTGCAACAGGCGATTCGTTTGCTCCAGCTTTCAACCTTAGACCTGCAGCAAGAGATTCAACACGCCCTAGATTCCAACCCTTTACTAGAGCTAGAAGATGAACTTGACCAGCCGGACGTTAATACCCAACAAACAGAACACAACGACACTCAGGGTGATGACCAGCCAAGTGACCACCTTGCTGACGAGCAACAAGCGGACAGTGACTGGAGCGAAGAAATACCTGTAGAACTTGCCACTGACAGCTCCTGGGATGATGTTTACCAAAGCTCCACCACACCAGCAACTGGCCCAGGGGACGAGTTTGATTTTGACGCTCATAATAGCCACGAACCGAGTTTGCAAGAACACCTTGAATGGCAACTTAACGTGAGTCGTTTGAGCCACCTTGACCAATTTATTGGCGCCAGCATTATTGATGCCGTAGACGAACGGGGCTACCTTAGCCAAACCCTTAGTGAAATTACTGAAGGGATCAACGGCAACTTAGCTCAACAAGAGCAAGACGCCATTGAAGAAGATGAAACGCAAGCAGTATTAACCTTAATCCAACAATTTGACCCCATTGGCGTTGCCGCACAGGACCTAAGAGAGTGTCTGCTTATACAGCTAAAGTACCTACCCTCTGACACACCGTGGCGACACGGCGCGATAACGGTTGTGGATAAATACCTAGACCTGCTTGGTAGTCACGACTACAACTCTTTAAGGCGACGCTCTGGCTACAAAGAAAATGAACTGCTACATATTTTTGAGCTGATCACTAAACTGCAACCAGAACCAGGCGTGAGTATCGCCTCAAGCCAAGCTGAGTATGTTATTCCCGACGTCATGGTGCGCAAAGTAAACAATGTATGGCGAGTTGAACTCAATCCAGACTCAGCGCCAAAAATCAGAATTAATCAGCAATATGCAAACTTTGCTGGCAGTGGCAATGCCACTGATAACAACTACATTAAAAGCCACTTACAAGAGGCTCGCTGGTTTCTTAAAAGCCTGGAAAGTCGCAATGAAACCTTGTTAAAAGTGTCTGGTCGTATCTGTGAGATACAACAAGGCTTTTTAGATCATGGCGAAGAAGCTATGAAACCACTGGTGCTTGCAGAAGTAGCAGACCATGTGGAAATGCACGAATCTACTATCTCACGTGTAACTACCCAAAAGTACATGCACACCCCTAGAGGTATTTTTGAGCTCAAATATTTCTTTTCTAGTCATGTGGCTACAGCTAATGGTGGAGAATGTTCATCTACTGCCATAAGGGCGCTCATTAAAAAGCTCATTGCAGCAGAATTAACGCGCAAGCCCCTAAGCGACGCAAAGCTTACAGATATGCTTGAGTTGCAAGGTATTAAAGTAGCACGTAGAACCATTGCTAAATACAGAGAAAGCATGAACATTCCACCCTCTAACGAACGTAAACGGCTCAACTGAGCCCACCAAACCCATAGGGTTATTGAAGACATATGAATATTAGTGACATCCTTACGCCAGAGCGTACTTTGGCCGACCTCAAGTGTGCCAGCAAAAAACGTACCCTCGAGTCTATTAGCCAATTACTGGGCAAGCAAATGACAGGGTTTGATGATAAAGAACTCTTTAATGCATTAATCACCCGAGAAAAATTGGGCAGCACGGGGTTTGGCGATGGCATCGCTATTCCCCATTGTCGCTTAGCCAGTTGCATACATGTAACAGGCGCCCTAGTGCGATTAGCCAAAGCAGTAGATTTTGATGCGATAGATCAACTTCCTGTGGATTTATTATTTGTGCTTTTGGTGCCCCTGCAGGCCACAGACGAACACCTACAAATCCTAGCCACTCTTGCAGGTAAATTTGGCCAATCTGAGTTTCGTGAAAGCATGCGCAAGGCCGCTGATGCAGATGCCATGTACAAAATTGCTATCGCATAAATGCCCTAAAAAGGGTATGCTACAAGGCCAATTTTGGTAAGCTAACGCTAGGCTTATCAGAAGATGTTTCATTACTTTATAGAGCCACGCCTGCAAGGTTTTCTGTATGATCAACCAAAAAATCACTATCATCAACAAACTTGGTTTGCACGCTCGCGCTGCTGCTAAGCTTGTAGGCGTTACGGGTAAACATGGTTGCAGCATCGAAATTGGCAGCTCAGGAAAAATGGTGGACGCAAAAAGCATTATGTCAGTTATGTTGTTAGCTGCGTCGCAGGGCACTGTGTTAGACCTAAAAGTAAGTGGTGAAGGTGCCCAGCAGGCTTTTGATGAAGTGTGTCAACTGGTTAACAATTATTTTGACGAAGGCGAATAAGGCTAGCAGTCACATGAAATCCCGCCTTAAAGAACTCAATGATGCCCTAGACAGTGGTGCTTTTATTCAAGCCCGCCACATGCTCAATCACACCTTAAAACCCGCCGATACTGCCCACCTTTTGGAATCTTCACCACCAAGAGAACGGGAAGTACTGTGGAATTTAGTGAACCCAGAGTTAGAAGGCGAAGTACTGCAACATTTAAGTGACGAAATTCAAGCTGAATTCGTTAATCAAATGAATACCGAGGAGCTACTTCAAGCCACTGAAAACCTCGATACTGACCACTTTGCCGACATCTTGCAGCAGCTGCCAAAAACAGTAATGCAAGAGGTGCTCAATAGTTTAGGACAACAGGACCGCGAACGAGTAGAACAAGTGCTGTCTTACCCAGAAGACACTGCAGGCGGCCTTATGAACACTGACGTTGTTAGCATCCGACCTGACATTACCATAGACGCCGTGCTGCGTTATTTACGGCGTCATGATACGATGCCAGACATGACTGACAACCTGTTTGTAGTCACCCGAAAAGACCGCTACATGGGTTTGTTGCCACTCACTAGTTTGCTAGTGAGCGACCCCAATACCCTAATTTCAGACATTATGGATACCGAGCGTGAAGCTATACCTGCTGATTTAGATGAAACTGATGTCGCTAATCTATTTGAACGCAACGATTGGGTTTCTGCACCGGTAATAAACCAAGAAGGCCGATTGGTTGGCCGCATCACTATCGATGACGTGGTCGATGTGATTAGAGAAGAGGCTGACCACTCCCTCATGCGCATGGCTGGTTTAGATGAGGACGAAGACACTTTTGCGCCAGTAGTTAAAACTACTAGACGCCGCGCAGTATGGTTGGGGATCAACTTATTAACGGCTCTTTTTGCCTCCATGATGATCGGCCTGTTTCAGCACACGATAGAGCAGGTAGTCGCCCTTGCCATCCTTATGCCTATTGTAGCAAGCATGGGTGGCGTTGCCGGAAGCCAAGCGTTAACCTTAGTAATCCGTGGCCAAGCTTTAGGCCACGTTGAAGCCAGTAACATTGGTTACCTGCTCAACAGAGAGATTATCGTTGGCGCTCTTAACGGCTTGCTCTGGGCCACTGTAGTCGCTAGCATTGCCAGCTGGTGGTTTTCGGACTTAACCATTGGCTTTATTATCGCGATTGCGATGATCATTAATTTAATCGTGGCTGCTATTTTTGGCACCTCTCTTCCCGTCATCCTTAAAGCAATGAACATAGACCCTGCTTTAGCTGGAGGCGTTATTTTAACAACCATCACTGATGTGGTCGGATTTTGTGCCTTTTTAGGCCTCGCCACATTATTTTACGCTTAAGGAATTTAATATGGGCAAAGTTAAGGCCCGCAAGGCCGCAGCAGAGCTAGAAGCACTGCAACAAAATCTGCCTGCTGAGGAAGAACTTAGTCGCACCCAAATTAAGCGAGCGATGGAAGCTCTGCAAAACTTAGGTGGCAAGTTGCTAGATCTTAAACCATCAGAACTGGCGCGCATCCCCATGAGTGAAACGCTGAAAACTGCGATTGATGAATCACGCCGCATCGAACAAAATGAGGCCAAACGCCGGCATTTGCAATACATTGGCAAGGTCATGCGTGATGAAGATTCAGAAGCCATTGCTAAGGCTCTATCGGTCCACGATTCCGGTTCTGATGAGCACCGCCGAGTGTTTCATCAATTAGAAACTTGGCGCGATGGCCTCATTGGCAATAACCCAGACACCCTTAATGAAATTATAGGATTACACAAGGAAGCTGATCGGCAGCATATCACTCACCTTGTGAAGCAGGCCCAAAGCATGAATCAAGAAGCTAAAGCGAAGTCTGCGGCCAAAAAATTGTTTAAATACTTGCGCCTATTGGCTGACATCTAGTGGCGTTAAATCCAATCTATTAATTTTTTGCGCAGCTTTTTAACAGAGCCACTTTGAATTTGGCTGATGCGTGACTCGGATACTTCCAGTACTACTGCGATCTCTTTCAGATTGAGTTCTTGGTCGTAATACAGGGCAAAGATTAGCTGCTCACGTTCTGGAAGCTCCCCAATGGCAGTGATTAAAGCGTTCTGGAATGCAGCCTCATCCACTTCTTTGGTAGGCATTAAAGCCGAAAATGGAG
>DCAT01000147.1 GCA_002312935.1 Oceanospirillaceae bacterium UBA1126
CATCTGAAATATCCGTACGAAAGGCTAAATTGGTAAAACTATAGCTAGGGGCCACATTGGTAATGGCTCCACCACCAACTGCTGCACCATAAGTACCTGTAACTGACGGACTCACTGAAACTGAAGTGATTTCCAGTAAGTTGCCCTCTTTAAGGATGATCGAAGTATCTTGTCCTGAGCGATCAAAACCACCGGCTTGAGCCATTCCAGTGCCTAAAATAGTACTAAGAATTGCAATATTTATGAGTGTGCGCTTCATGCTTGCCTCTTTTTATTGTTTAAATTAAAACAGCTGTTTGATTCGCTAATTAAATACTTTTGTAAAGAAAGTGTCAAGCTCAATGCTTAGAAGTTTCTCACCCAAAATTAGAGCCAAAAAAAACCCAGCTAGATCACTCTAAGCTGGGCTTTATTAGTTAAGGATTTAAGCGAGTGCTTAGTGAACCTTAATGGTAGTGAATGAACCACCTTTTACTTCTTGCTCTTTGTACGATCCAGCAGGGTCACCGTTAGCATCAAATTCTACGTTGGTTGCGCCTTCGTAGTTAATTTGACCACCGTCTGCCAAGATTTGTAGACCTTTAGCCAATTCACCAGGAAGGATAATTTCACCAGGAGCATTAGCTACCTTGTTGATGTGAGCAACAATACCCGCACGATCAGAAGATCCCGCAGATTGCATCGCTAGCGCAATCAATGCGCCCGCATCATAAGACTGGGCTGCATAAGGAGCAGAACCGTCTAAGCCAGCTGCTGCGGCTACGTCGTTAAACATTGCTGCACCTGCAGACTCAGAACCAGGTAACGTACCAAACGTACCTTCAATGCCACCGTCTACGTCTAGTAGAGAGTCACCAATCATGCCGTCAGCTAGGATGAAACGGTCAAATGCACCTGTATCCAAAGAAGACTGAATGATGCCACGTCCACCTTGGTCAACATAACCAAGTACAACTAGCTCAGAGGCACCAGAGGCAGACAAGGCGCCTACTTCAGCAGAGTAATCTGCTTTGCCATCTTCATGAGCGGCTTCAATGGTAATCGTACCACCAGCAGCACGGTATGCCGTAGCAAATGCATCTGCTAGGCCCTTACCGTAGTCATTGTTAGTGTAGGTTACAGCAACAGTGTCAATACCACGACCCATTACGATGTCTGCCAATACAACACCTTGGCGAGCATCAGAAGGTGCCGTACGGAAAAATACACCGTTGTCGTCAATGCTACTAAGGCCCGGTGAAGTAGCCGATGGAGAAATCATAGCCACACCATTAGGTGCGCCTACGTTCTTAGCAATCGCGCCAGTTACACCAGAACAGTCTGCACCCATGATGGCTACAACGTTGTCAGAGTTAACTAAACGTTCTGCTGCAGCTGTTGCGGCAGATGAATCTACACAAGTAGAGTCTGCACGCACTGCAACAATTACCTTGCCATCTAACAATAGACCAGAGTTGGATGCTTCAGCAAAAGCCAATTCTGCACTGTCAGCCATTGTTGGCGTTAAAGATTCGATTGGGCCAGTAAAACCTAGGATTACACCTACTTTTTCTTCGTGACCTCCTGCATATGCAGTGCCTGCTATCAAAGTTGCAGCCGCTGCTGCAAGAAGTGTCTTTTTAAATGTGTTTTGCATTAAATTATTCCTCTAGGAATTTTATATTATAATAGTGGTGTCGGCCAACCTCAGACTGTTTGGAGTGAGCCGTGTAGTCGAAATTTACTTTAGGTATAACGAAGCTACTACCTATCGTCTTACAGCCAAAACGCTGCAACGAAGCATCGAGTATATCCGCTAGTTATAGGAAAGTTCAAATGTTAATTGCAACATTAACTTACCCAAAGTCACATTTTTACCCAATTAGTTGCGGTTTTCCATTTACTAATCGTTGTTATGAAGTCTTCAACAAGCCCCGGAAATTCTGCTACACTTGCCTTGATGACTACTTACTAACTTACTTTAAAGAGTTTCCAATGCCAATCCGTATTCCAGATGCTTTACCTGCTACCAGCGTGCTGCAACAAGAAAACGTGTTTGTAATGACAGAAACTCGCGCGCTAAATCAAGACATTCGCCCGCAAAAGATCATTATTCTTAATTTAATGCCTAAAAAAATTGAGACTGAAACTCAAATAATGCGGTTGTTGTCGAATTCTTCCTTGCAAGTAGACATAGAGTTATTGCGAGTAGATAACCGCACAAGCAAAAATACGCCTTCTAAACACCTCAATAGTTTCTATCGTAATTTCGATCAGATCAAGGGTCATAATTATGACGGCCTTATTATAACGGGTGCCCCACTGGGCCTAGTTGCGTTTGAAGATGTTACTTATTGGCCTGAAGTAGACGAGATCATTCAATGGTCTCGAACCCATGTAACCTCGACCTTATTTTTATGTTGGGCGGCCCAAGCTGGGTTAAAATCTTTGTACGGCTTACCCAAACAAACCCGTACACAAAAGTTATCTGGCGTATACCAACAAACAGTGAATCCAGGCCATGATGCACTGACACGAGGGTTTGATGACCAGTTTTTAGCACCACAATCGCGCACAGCAGACTTTCCAGTAGATTACATTACTAAAAACACAGACCTTATCATCCTGGCACAATCTGATGCCTCTGGCGCTTATTTGATGACCAGTGAAGATCGCCGTCAGGTATACGTGACTGGCCACCCAGAGTATAGCGCCGGCACTTTGGCAGATGAGTACCACAGGGATCACGCTGCAGGTCTAAACCCTATGCTGCCCATTAACTATTTTCCAAATGATGATGCTAGTGCCATGCCTAAAGCGTCTTGGCGTAGCCATGGGTATTTATTTTTTAGTAACTGGTTAAATTATTGCGTTTATCAAGCCACACCATACGACTTAAAAAATATGGAACCCACGCTAGATTGAGCCAGCAGTTAGCCTTCGGGGCCAACTGCCAGACGCCCACCTCCCACCATGTCGGTAATCTGTTGCTGGTAAGGAGCCGGGTCACCTAAGTGCTCAGACACCCATGCAGGGTTGTGGTAGGTTTCTAAATAACGATCTCCGCCATCACACAAAAGTGTCACAATAGAACCTTGAACACCTTGGGCGCTCATTTGCTGGGCCACAGACATAGCGCCCCATAAATTAGTCCCTGTTGAAGGCCCTGCTTTACGGCCCGTCTGCTGCTCTAGCCAAAGCATCGCAGCAACGCTTGCTAAGTCGGGTACTTGTATCATTTCATCAACCACGTCTGGCATAAAAGAGGCCTCTACCTGTGGCCGCCCAATACCCTCTATACGGCTGCTAATACCAGTAACAATACCTGAATCTTTAGCCATGTAACTTGGATAAAAAGCTGAGTTTTCCGGATCTACGACCAGCAACTTAGTAGCATAACCCTGGTATCGAATGTAACGCCCAAGGGTAGCCGAAGTGCCACCTGTTCCAGCACTCATCACCATGGAATGAGGGATAGGGTGAACCTCATTAGACATCTGTTTAAAAATACTTTCGGCAATATTGTTATTGCCACGCCAGTCTGTTGCCCTTTCAGCATACATAAACTGATCCATAAAATAGCCATTAAATTC
Source organism: Oceanospirillaceae bacterium UBA1126 (assembly GCA_002312935.1). GTDB lineage: Bacteria > Pseudomonadota > Gammaproteobacteria > Pseudomonadales > Balneatricaceae > Njordibacter. The sequence goes on from DCAT01000147.1 coordinate 3,573, forward strand.
TTTCGCTAGGGAAACTGCTGCAGCATGCATTTGAGTAGCACTATCAACAAAATGACAACGGCCTCCAAAGCGTTCAATTTGTGCTATTTTTTGTGCTGAGGTAGATTTAGGCATCACCGCAATAAAGGGCACTCCAATAAGCTTCGCAAAGTAGGCTTCAGACACAGCTGTGCTGCCAGATGACGCTTCTACTACAGTAGTGCTTGCACCAATTTTGCCGTTACACAGGGCATAAAGAAACAATGACCGAGCCAGCCGATGTTTTAAACTACCGGTTGGGTGAGTACTTTCGTCTTTAAGGTATACATCGATGCCCTCGCAGTTTGGTAGGGCCAATTTAATAAGGTGGGTGTCTGCCGAGCGCTGATAGTCTGCATTGATAGAACTAAGCGCTGTGTTAATCCAATGTCTCATTAGCTATTCCTTAGGTAAAGTTTAAATGTCTTAAAGTATGTCTATACGACCATCTTGAACGGAACGTGCTCTTTTACTTAGTTGTAATTCTCGCCAAGATACATAGGCACCACTGGTACATATGATGGCAATACCTACCCAAACATAAATATCTGGGAAAAAATCAAAGACAAAGTAACTGATGCCCGTAGCTGCCACAATTTCAAAGTAGTTAAAGGGGCTTAGCTGCGATGCCGTGGCATATTCACATGCCATAATAATGAAAAAGTGCCCCATCGCCGCAAATAACCCCATGCTAGCCATCATTAGCAAACCTGTTAAATCTGGTGTTTTCCATACGCTGCCAACCAAAGGCGTAAGCACCAACACGCCCCCAACCGCAGTATAAAATAAGGTTAACAATGGTGGTGCAGAGGAACTCAACTTACGAGTAAACATAATATAAAAGGCATAACCTACACCAGCCACTAGGGCCCATAATATAGTAGGCGAAAAAGAGTCTGCTGTAGGTCGTAAAACCACTACTACACCCATGAATCCGCACACTACCGCAATACCCCTAAGTGCGTCAAAGGATTCTCCTAGCCATAGTGGTGCAACTACAGCAACAATTAACGGGGAAACAAATAGTAAGGTTAAAGCAGTGGGAATTGGGTTGTCTTTAATGGCAAAAAAGAAGCACACCGTAGTGATGGTTAGCATCAAGCTGCGCAACAGCTGGTAAATGGGTTGCTGTGGCATACGCCACCAGACAATGCCCTTAAAAGCCAGCAATGGTAATAGCCACAAACCATGAAACACAAACCGCGCCCAGGTGATTTCTATTACTGCATAATCTACCGACAACAGTTTGGCAAACAGGTCTAGTATTGGCACTAGCACCATTGCCAGCATCATTAAGCCCATGCCAATAAGTGGGTTTTTTTTGTGGTTTTGCACTGTCATCCTTGTTTGAGCCTGTGGCCGTCACTTTAGCCCAAGTTTTTTGCCTTGCATAGGACTTTAATGAGGTTATAAAATGACGCCTCTAAGTTAACTTTTATGCATTTATGTGGAACCACCTATGCCCTTAATTACCGTAGAATTATTTGAAGGCCGCTCGGTCGATCAAAAGCGTCAAATTGTTGAAGGACTTACAAAAACCATGTGCGATATTACGGGTGGTAATCCAAGTGCAGTTCAGGTGATGATTCGTGATGTGCCCAAGTCTAATTGGGGATTTGGTGGCGAATTATGTAGCGACTTATTTCCGGATAAATAAAACTATGAACTGCAAATCAATACGCTGTTTACCCCTATTGGTTTTGGGGCTTATGTGGCCCCTAACCAGCCCTGCAGCCGACAGCTTTAATATTCTGCTGTATCATCACATTAGTTCCACCATGCCCCGCTCTACCTCATTAACGGCGAAAGAGTTTGAAGGGCATTTAGCGTATTTAAAGCATAATAACTACACAGTTGTCGATCTAGGATCAGCCATAGCGTCAGTACAGCAAGGCACCGCCTTGCCTAAAAAGGCAATCGTTATTACATTTGACGATGCATGGCGTGACATTTACCTACACGGTTTCCCTTTGTTAAAAAAATATGATTACCCTTTTACGGTATTTGTAAATACAGACCCTGTTGATCAAAATAACCGCCACGCAATGACATGGGACATGCTACGAGACCTCAAAAAGCACGGTGTCACCTTAGCTAACCATACTAAAGACCACGACTACCTAGTTCGCAAACCGATGTACGATCAACAGTGGCTAACCGCGACATTAGACAACATTAATACTGCTCAGCAACGCTTAACTGACGAAACTGGTCCAGTACCTAAGTGGTTAGCCTACCCTTTTGGGGAATACAACGATCAACTCAAACGTGCACTTAAAGACCGAGGCTACATTGCATTTGGGCAACAATCTGGTGGAGTGGCTAAATTCTCTGACTGGCAAGCATTACCTCGATTTCCAGCAGCAGGCATATATAGTAGTTTAAAAACCCTTAAAACTAAGCTTGCATCACAGCCGTTGCCAGCTCATTACGCTGCTTTTGCCAACCCAGTCATTCGCACAGATCAAGCAGGCCAAAGCCAGCCGATCTTAAACGTAGAGCTGAGTAAAGCACAACGGCTTGGTGTCAGGCAGCAGCTGTCTTGTTTTATTGTAGGAAAACGGCAAATGCCAGCCTGGCAAGGTAAAATGAATTTTTCAATTCAGGCGAATGAGGCCTTGGGTAAAGGGCGTAATCGATACAATTGCACAGCTCCCATTTGGGGGCAAAAGAACTACTATTGGTTATCCCACCAATGGCTAGTTTATGGCGGTGAAGCCCCACCAAAAGAGTAGTCATGCGCAGTGGCAAATTTAGCCCTTTTAAGCCGAACAACTGGGGCACGTTGTTGGGCATACTTAAGCAATTAACCAGACATAGGTATTGGGCGAGGTGGTTTTTTCTAACAGTGTGATACTTATGATGCCACCTTAAACTGTAATACTCATAGGTATAAACACATGAGCATTAAGGTTCAATGTCATCCTGTTTGGACGATAAATAAGGCCGCTCGTCAATCTGCTGATGAGCAGCCAAATAAAGTTCTTTAGAGCTGTATTGGTTTGATGGCACCGCTACAAAAAGCTGCACAGGCCTCACAAAAATAGCCTGATAAACCTAATAGAGAATTGAACAGACCATTAGCCAACAGCAAAAGACTTTAGCTTAATAATAAAGAAAAGATAGACCGAAAAACAGAAATCACACCTTTGTCCTACATCACCAATGTGAAGAGGTGGCGTTAGCATATCCAAGAATGTAGGCGTGAGGCCATACGCCTTAAAGAAATTATGGCCCCTGGTGCATCAGGGGCCATACGTTGGCTTTGCTTAGGCTTAGTTAGACTTATTTGAAGTTACGCTGAAGTTACTTACCCTTGGAGGCAATAATATTAGCCACGTTAACTACATTTTCTGCCATGCGGGCAGAGGCGGCATCAATCATCTTACCATCAAGCTGAGCTGCACCCTGGCCTTTGGCTTGTGCTTCTGCAAGAGCTGATAAAATACCTTTAGCACGAATCAGTTCAGACTCTGGTGGTGAGAAAACGTCGTTAGCCAACGCAATTTGAGACGGATGGATAGCCCACTTACCTTCTAAACCCAGTGCTGCAGCGCGTTTTGCTGCCAAAATATACGAGTCTGGATCACTAAAATCACCAAACGGGCCATCAATCGCACGTAAACCATAGGCGCGACACGCCACCGTCATTCGTGACAGCGCATAGTGCCATTGATCACCTGGGTAATCTGGGTTTAACCCACCAATCACCACTGTGCGAGCACGATTGCTTGCCGCATAGTCTGCCACGCCAAAGTGCATAGCTTCCAAACGTGGGCTGGCTTGTGCAATGGCTTCTACATTGGCCATGCCTAAAGCGGTTTCGATTAAAGCTTCAAGTCCAATTTTATGGGTAAACCCTTTGGCCTGTTCAATTTGGTTACACATGGCTTCAACCATGTACAAATCTGCTGGTACACCTACCTTAGGGACTAGTATAGTGTCTAAGTGTTGGCCTGCTTGCTCAACAATTTCTACAACATCACGATACATGTAATGCGTATCTAAGCCATTAATACGAATGCAAATAGTCTTGCCTTTGGCTTTCCAATCAATGTCATTGAGTGCTTCAATAATATTTTTACGAGCTGCAATTTTATCTAACGGAGCCACCGCATCTTCTAAGTCTAAAAATACGTAATCTGCAGCACTGTCTGCAGCTTTTTCTATCATGCTTGGGTTAGAACCTGGCACTGCTAGTTCACTACGTTGTAAACGAGTTTTTACGGGCTGATGGTTTGTATGACTCATAGAATTACCTTACTTTTAAATTGAGAAAGCGTTTTGGCTTAATTTAAGCAAGGCTCACTATAACGAGGTTAAGGAAACAAGGTCAATCGCCTAATACCATGGCCTAGCAAACATATTTTAAGGTATTCTTATGTGATATTTCCATATAGTAGGAAACATAGGTAATTTTTTTACTATTTATTCATTAAATACAACTAGTTATAACATTTTATATATTAGAAACTTTATCTTAACATAAGATGCTTACACACTATGTTAACGAATCTAATGTCACACAGCGCGTCTTCAATGTCGCGCTTGGAACACTGCGCCAGCAGGGACGATGGGCCATCAACAGACCTGATTGAGAAACTTATTTCCTATACTGCGTACACTTTTCTTAGGTAGCCCATGTGCGAAACCATCTAATCTCTATCAGGCGCATTTAGTTAGTAAAAAAATGCTTAAGCCAGTCGGTTTATCACCTATCTTTTCTAGGTAAACGGCGCAGTAAGCTAGATGTATCCCAACGGTTTCCACCAAGGGCTTGTACTTGCTCATAAAAATCGTCAACCATTTGAGCCACAGGTATCTGTGAACCATTGCTTTGCGCTTCTGTTATGCAAATGCCTAAATCCTTTCGCATCCAGTCCACAGCAAAGCCAAATTCAAATTCATCGTCCACCATGGTCTCTCCACGGTTATGCATCTGCCATGAGCCGGCAGCGCCACCACCTATTGCCCCTAGGGCTTGTTTTGCATCTAAGCCCGCATTAGTAGCAAAGGCAACCCCCTCTGCAAGCCCCTGCACTAGGCCAGCAATACAAATTTGATTAACCATCTTAGTGAGCTGACCATTACCAACAGGGCCCAAATGTGTCGTGGTTTTTGCATAAGCCTGCATAATTGGCTGGGCTCTTTGGTAATCTTCATCATTGCCGCCACACATAATAGCCAAAGCACCATTTTCTGCGCCAGCCTGACCACCAGAAACAGGGGCGTCAACAAACCCGACACCCTGTTGAGCAGCAATCACTGCAATTTCACGAGCAACCTGGGCAGACGCTGTCGTGTGGTCTATTAATACCGAACCCGCAGCCATACCAGACAAAACACCTTGGTCACCATAAACTACACTGCATAAATCTTCGTCATTACCAACACAGGTAAATACGAAATCAGCTTCCAAAGCTGCTGCTGACGGAGAGATCGCTAAGTGTCCCCCATGCTCGCCTTGCCAAGATTCAGCCTTTGTCATGGTGCGGTTATACACACACACTTGATGACCCTGCGCTGCCAGATGTCCTGCCATGGGATACTCCATCACTCCTAAACCGATAAATGCAACTTTGCTCATAGCGAATTCCTTTTGATAAATATTTCAACCGCCATTAAAGGGCATACTGACTTCTAAAACAAGCCTAACGAGCAACTTCATTTAGGTACCTGCTATGACGCTTTTAAACCCGCAGGTGCCGCTCCATTTAGGGCACTTAAAATGAGCTTGCGTTAGTCTTTTACTCAGGGCAAAATGCCGCCAAGAATAACCTTTTGTGAGAGTTTAATTATCATGTCCTTACGCCTAGGCATCGACACTGGAGGCACTTACACAGATGCTGTCATCATCAATGAACAAAACCAAGTACTAGCGGCAGTAAAAAGCCTAACAACACGCCACAATTTAGCCATTGGTATTGGTGAATCTATTGGCAAAGTGTCTGCTAAATTATTAGCCAATATAGAAATGGTATCTTTATCGACCACACTCACTACTAATGCTGTAGTTGAAGGAAATGGGGCGCCTGTCTGCGCGCTATTAGCAGGTCTAAGCGAAGCTCAAGTAAAAAAGAGTGGGTTAGGAGAGATTTTAGACGATAGCTTAATTATTCGTCTCGACGGTGGCCATGATGCCTCAGGCAGGCAAGTAAAGCCCTTGGATATTGAAACGGCTACGGCCGCCATTTTAGCCAACAAGGATAAAGTGTCTGCTTTTTCTGTTTCGGCACAGTTTGGGGTCCGTAACCCAAGCCACGAGATTCAACTGCAAAACTTAGTCACTAAACTAACAAACATGCCGGTCACCTGCGGCCATGAACTTGCTACCAGCTTAGGCGCGCCTCGCCGTGCGTTAACCGCCTCACTCAACGCCCGCATGATTCCGTTTATTCAAGATTTAATTCAAGCTGTAGAAACCATTTTACAAGAACTTAACATCCAAGCCCCCTTAATGATCGTTAAGGGTGATGGCTCTATTGTTAACGCGGAAACTGCTCTTGTTCACCCAGTAACCACTATATTGTCAGGTCCTGCCGCTAGCGTCATAGGTGCCTGTGCCCTTTCTGGCAGTCGCAACGCCATTATTGCGGATATGGGAGGCACTACAACAGACATTGCCATTGTAA
>DCAT01000181.1:0-642 GCA_002312935.1 Oceanospirillaceae bacterium UBA1126
TGGATTGCCCTGTGGGTACGGTCCGTTCACGTATATTTCGTGCCCGAGACGCCATAGACAAAGAAGTGGCTAAGCTTATGGACCGTGATTAGTGAGCTAGCTTAAGCCTTTAAAAATAAAATTGAACCAAATGGCCCTGTTGGCGTCCAACTTTGGTAAGTTAAATTTAGGAAACTACATTTTGGCATCTACTCATACTAACGCCCAGTCGATACGCGAATCATTATCTGCAGTAATGGATGATGCTGCCCAGCCACTAGAGCTGCAGCGTGTGCTTAAAGCAAGTCAAGACGATGAGCAAGTTAGGTTGCAATGGGCTCGCTATCAGCTTGCTAGTGCCGCCTTAAAGCGCGAAGCAACCCAAGCCTCATTAGGCATGGATTTAGCCCAGCGGGTGCGTAATGCCGTTGATGCAGAGCCGACTCACTCTCACTATGCTCCTAGCGCTAACGCTGGGTCAAAATTTAGCTCTTTGAATCGCTTCTGGCAGCCTGTTGCGGGCTTAGCTATAGCTGCAAGTGTAACCATGGTTATGGTATTGGGTGCTCAGCAAATGGGGGTGTCATTGCAGCCACAAGTTATTCCTGCACAGCAAGGTGTGGTTTTATTAGAACCAAGAAATAGCAACAATAGTATTGCCTT
>DCAT01000181.1:1032-3244 GCA_002312935.1 Oceanospirillaceae bacterium UBA1126
GCGCCTGTAGAAGCAATTAATGCAGCAGAAGCTGGTTGGCTGGTAGCAACGTTGCCTGTGGGGTTTGTATTAACTCAGCACAGTTTGGATGTGTCCAGTCCAGTGCCCAGAGAAATTCTCACCTACAGCGATGGTGATGCTAGTTTTACGCTTTATGTTGAAGCCCTGAACGGGCGTACCATTGCTGAAGGCTATGCTTTTGCAGGCTCTAATCTAGTGCTGGGTCAGTCTATGACTCATGATGGTGAACAGATGTTTGTGACCTTAGTTGGGCAACTAAGTTTAGCGCAAGGTGAGCAAGTGGCCAGCTCTGTGGTATCCTTAGGCACTCAATAAACGCCTAGTAAGATCGCAGGGTTGCATCATGTCTAATGCACAAGATTCTATGATTGAGCAAGCTGCTCATGTCCACTCTATTGATCAAACCACGGTTTGGCTAGACACCCTGCGCCTGAGCACCTGTAATTCTTGCAGCATGAAAAGTGGGTGTGGCCAGCGCTTGATGAACCAAGCCACAGACTGCAAGCGTTCGCGTATAGAATTGCCAGTACCCAGTACTATGTCGCTAAGTGTGGGCGATGAAGTGGTATTGGGTATCCCTCAAAAAGCCTTTATTAAAGCTAGTTTGTTAACCTTTGCCATGCCGTTGATAATGATGCTGGCATTCGCTTTACTCGCCAAGTGGGGGGGGCTGTCCGAACCGTTAACCGTAGTGACTGCATTGGTTGGCTTAGGCTTTGGTTTGTTATTGTTACGGTGGTATAGCCAAAGTGATGCGATGTTAAGCTCTAATCAATGGCAGCCTGTTATTTTGCGTCAGCAATATATAGATCAAGCAGAGGTGCTTCACTTTACGCCAGAATAAGTGTTTTGCTAACAAATCCTGTAAAAAGGCCGTATTAACTGCAAAACTTTGTAAAGGGCGGCTAGTATTGAATCTGAATCGTCCAAACTACCGTATGCTTTAACACTATCCAATTTGGTTGTAGAGGAACTACGTCATGATCAAGCTAGTATCATTTAACTATAAACTAATCTCCCTAGTGCTGCTGACCTTGCTCTGGTCGAATGTTGCTCGGGCTGCACAATTACCAGATTTTACCGTGCTAGTTGAGAAGGCATCCCCGGCTGTGGTTAACATAAGCACGTCACGCGTGGTCTCAAAAAAGCAAGCGGGTAATCAGTTCCAGATGCCGGGGCAAGAGCAGTTGCCAGAGGTTTTCAAGCATTTCTTTGAGCGACAGTTCCCAAAACAAAAGCCCCCTCAGCAGGGACAAGCGCCTAAAGCTCAGTCCTCTGGCTCTGGATTTTTGATTAGTAATGACGGATACATACTCACCAACCATCATGTGGTAAAAGGTGCCAATAAAATTATTGTGGCTTTAAGTGACCGCCGTGAAATGGAGGCAGAATTGGTGGGATCTGACCCACGCTCTGACTTAGCATTATTAAAAATTGAAGCGCAAGACTTGCCATTCCTTACAATGGCAGACTCCGACCTGCTTAAAGTGGGGGAATGGGTGCTGGCTATAGGCTCTCCATTTGGCTTTGATTATTCGGTCACTGCGGGTATCGTAAGTGCTAAGGGCCGCAGCCTGCGTTCAGAAACCTATGTGCCTTTTATCCAAACAGACGTGGCTATAAACCCTGGAAATTCAGGTGGTGCACTTTTAAATCTTGATGGAGAATTGGTAGGAATCAATACTGCTATTGCCACGGGCGGTTTTTCTCGTGCAAATGCGGGTGTAGGATTTGCTATTCCTATTGACCAAGTTAAACGCGTAACGGATGACCTCATTAATCAAGGTAAAGTCTCTCGTGGATGGTTAGGGGTTTCAATTCAGGATATTGATTCTAATATGGGAAAGGCACTTCATTTAGATATTCAACGCGGAGTTCTAATTAGTGATGTATTTTCAAATAGTCCTGCAGAAATTGGTGGCTTAATCCCCCATGACATAGTTATTGAAATCAATAAAAAAACGGTTAACAATTCAGCACAATTAAAAAATATAGTTTCTGCTCAACGGCCATCCGAAATTATTACGTTAAAAATTATTCGAAATGAAAAAAATGAAACTATCAAAATTAAATTAGGAACACGTCCAAATCAAGAAGATTTAATTTCAGGAAATTTATACACTAAAGATCAATTTGATGTCCTGGGGTTTGCTGTAGAAAATCATGAATCTGGTGTTATTATTGTGGATGT
>DCAT01000037.1 GCA_002312935.1 Oceanospirillaceae bacterium UBA1126
CTGTTGCTGGTGGTGGTGGTGAAAGTGCCATGACGGTATTAAAATCCCGCGCTATTTCTGGTAACTCGCCTACAGCAGCCCAGATTAAAGGCCCATCTATCCAAGAATGGGGTGAGCTAGGATTCTTATCTAGCATTGATGACGTTGCGAAAGCGAACAACTGGGATGAGATTTTGCCAGCAGTTGTTTCTGACGTAATGAAGTATCAAGGTGAATATGTAGCTGCACCAGTAAACGTGCATCGTGTTAACTGGTTGTGGGCAAACCCAGAAGTATTCAACAAAGCTGGTGCTACCATCCCAACGACGTGGGATGACTTTATGGTGCAAGCCCAGAAGCTAAAGGACGCAGGTTTCATTGCTCTAGCCCATGGCGGCCAGGCTTGGCAGGATGCCACTGTGTTTGAAGCTGTGGTATTGGGTGTTGGCGGTGCTGACTACTACAACAAGGCTTTTGTACAGGCAGACATGGATGCGCTTAACAGTGCTACTACCAAAGAAGTATTTGAAACCTTTGGCAAATTGCGCCAGTTTGTTGATATCAACTCTCCTGGCCGTGACTGGAACTTAGCCACGTCTATGGTAATCAATGGTGAAGCTGGAATGCAAATCATGGGTGACTGGGCGAAGGGTGAATTCAAGGTTGCTGGTAAGAACGCAGGTACAGACTATGTTTGTGTTGCGGCTCCAGGCACTTCAGGTGCATATACCTTCAACGTGGACTCATTTGCTTTCTTTAACCAAAGCGATGCTGAAAGTACTGCAGCTCAAAAAGTGATGGCTAAAGAAATCTTAAGTGAAGACTTCCAGCGTGTATTTAACCTTAACAAAGGTTCAATCCCAGCACGTTTAGGTATGGCACGTACCGAGTTTGACTCGTGTGCTCATGACTCTATGGACGCTTTTGTTGCTAGCTCTGCTTCAGGCAGCCTAGTACCAAGTTTTGCCCATGGCATGGCAGTTTCAGAAGCAATTTCTGGCGCTATTTATGACTCAGCAACTCAATTCTTTAACTCAGATGACAGTGCAGACCAAGGTGTAGCCCAGCTTGTAGCAGCGGTAGCTGCTGCTAAGTAAGCACAGCCCAATAGTCATTACGAGCTTAATGCCGTAGTGTATGACCTTGTCATTGCAAGGTTAGTGCAGCAATCCTAGCCTCTGGTCTATGGATTGCTGTTACCCCTTGATTCTCGCAACGAGAGTTTGGGACGAATCTTTGCAATGGCATTTTTCTAAAATCTTATTGAGCTAACTCATGTTCGATTATCTTGAAAAACAATTACCCAAACTAATCATGGCCCCTACGGCCATTGTTATGCTGGTTTGTATGTATGGTTTTATTGGCTGGACTGCGGTGCTGTCCTTCACTAAAAGCCGCATGTTACCTCAGTGGGAGTTTGTTGGCTGGGAGCAGTACGGGCGTTTATTTGCTAACCCACGTTGGCATGTTGCACTAGATAACCTTCTTGTATTTACCCTGCTGTTTATTATTATTGCCTTAGTTTTAGGCCTCATGTTGGCGATTTTATTAGATCGCAATATTCGTAACGATGGTGCCTTACGCACCATCTACCTGTATCCCATGGCCGTGTCCTTTATTGTTACAGGCACAGCATGGAAATGGATTCTTAATCCAGGTTTAGGCATTGAAAAAATGGTGCGTGACCTAGGGTTTACCGATTTTGAATTCCGTTGGTTGGTGGACCCAGACATGGCCATCTATACCATTGTCATCGCGGCTGTTTGGCAGTCTAGTGGATTTGTTATGGCCATGTTTTTGGCTGGCCTTAGGGGCGTAGATGACAGCTTAATTAAAGCTGCGCAAATGGATGGAGCATCCACATTCCGTACCTATTGGCATGTGATCTTGCCAGTTATGCGGCCCGTTTTTTTTGGTGCGGTGGTTATTCTGAGCCACATTGCCATTAAGAGCTTCGACTTAGTGCAGTCTCTCACTGGAGGTGGCCCAGGCTATTCCTCTGATTTACCCGCGACCTTTATGTATACCCACGCCTTTAGCCGTGCACAAATGGGCCTCGGTGCGGCCAGCGCCATGGTTATGTTGGCAGGGGTGATGGCCATTATAGTGCCTTACCTCTACTCTGAATTGCGAGGTAAAAAATCATGAGGGCCTCAACGACTTCTCATAAACTTTACAAAGCGCTCTTTGTTACGCTGTTATTGGCAGCTGCGTTGGTTTACCTTGCGCCCTTGTACGTGATGCTTACCACCTCATTTAAGGGCATAGAAGAAATTCGCAATGGTAATATTTTAGCGCTGCCTGACGCGCTCAATACCAGTGCATGGTCTAAAGCGTGGAGCAGTGCCTGCACCGGTGGGGACTGCTATGGCCTTGCCCCCTATTTCTGGAACAGTATGCGCATTGTGTTGCCTGCGGTACTTATTTCTACAGTTATTGGCGCGTTGAACGGTTATGTATTATCACAATGGCAGTTTAGGGGCAGTAATTTCCTCTTTGGTGCCTTACTGTTTGGTTGCTTTATTCCGTTTCAGGTTATTTTATTGCCCATGGCTATGTTGTTGGCTTGGTTAGGTTTGGCAAATACGGTAACGGGCTTGGTGCTGGTGCATGTGATTTATGGCGTGGCATTTACCACCTTGTTCTTCCGTAACTACTATGTGGGCATACCCACAGAGCTGGTGCGGGCAGCTAGGTTAGATGGCGCAGGTTTCTTCGCAATATTTAGGCACGTTTTCCTACCTCTTTCGTCACCTATTATCGTGGTGAGTGTGATTTGGCAGTTTACTCAAATTTGGAACGACTTTCTGTTTGGTGTGGTTTATTCGGGCCCGGGCACTCAGCCCATTACTGTGGCGCTTAATAACCTGGTTAATACCACTATGGGTGGTAAAGAATATAACGTTGATATGGCTGCTGCTGTGATTGCTGCCTTACCCACCTTGGTAGTGTATTTAGTCGCTGGTAAATATTTTGTACGCGGCTTAACCGCAGGTGCCGTGAAAGGCTAATAAAAAGATTAAGACAAAGGAAGAGAAACCGATATGGGTTCCATAAAAATACAACAACTCACCAAATCATTTGGTGATACAGAAGTACTAAAGGGCATTGACCTAGACATTAAAGATGGTGAATTTTTGATCTTGGTTGGGCCCTCTGGTTGTGGCAAATCCACACTAATGAATAGCATAGCCGGGTTAGAGGATGTGACCAGTGGCGATATTCTAATCGATGGGAATAATGTTACTGACTTAAGCCCCAAGGAACGTGACATTGCTATGGTGTTCCAATCCTATGCGCTGTATCCCACTATGAGTGTGTCGCGCAACATTAGCTTTGGCCTAGAGATGCGCAAGGTTCCCAAAGCTGAAATAGAAAAAACGGTGGCTGACGTTTCACAGCTGTTACAAATTGAACACTTGTTAGACCGCAAACCTAGTGCGCTTTCTGGTGGACAGCGCCAGCGTGTTGCTATGGGCAGGGCGTTAGCACGCAACCCACGGGTGTTTTTGTTTGATGAGCCCTTGTCTAACTTAGATGCTAAGTTACGGGTAGAAATGCGAACAGAAATTAAGAAGCTGCATAAACGCTTGGGTACTACTATTGTTTATGTAACCCATGATCAGGTAGAAGCGATGACCTTAGCAGATCGTATTGCTGTGATGAAAGATGGGCAAGTGCAACAATTTGGCACTCCCTATGAAATTTACAATAATCCAGCTAATCGGTTTGTAGCTGACTTTATGGGCTCTCCACCCATGAACTTTATTGAATGCGTTGTGCTGGATGATAAATTGGTCATTGAAAGCCAAGGTGAAAAGTTTGAACTGCACATCAAACATGGTGAGCGTCTTAAGGATGCAGGTGTAGAAACAGTGATTTTAGGCATTCGCCCAGAGATGATCACTGAACCTAAGCCTCATGTTGCAGGTGCACTAGTTCACAGCCTATCCATGCAAGTTGATGTGACCGAACCTATGGGACCCGACACCATTGCCTTTGGTCAGTGGAATGGTACTGAAATTCAAGCAAGATTAAGCCCAGAAGCTGGGGTTGAGGCACAATTGACAGGGCTTATCAAAGTGCAAGTTGATACGAGTAAAGCAGTATTGTTTGATGCCTTTAGTGGCGCACGAATAGACGCCTAGGTGCCGAAAATGTAATTGGCAAAACTTAAGTCGCCACACCATGCCCAAAGGGCTAGTAGGCCGTCATCTCTAGTCCTAGGGGCATGGTTAATGCAGTTTACATGCTCAAAACTAGCCTTGTGTTAACGTTTTCAATTAGCTGCCAAGCGTTGTGCCGCTAACAATTTGCTATGGTTTAAGTGCAACTGAACGCATACAGCAGGGGCAATTATAGGCTAACTTGGGCGTCTACCGGAGTCCGTTATTAACGAATTTCGGTACGGTAACTAAAGCTATCGGCTCGGCCTCTGGTAATTCTAAATTCAACCGGCTGATTGTTTTTACTATAGGTGAGGCGATGCAATACCACTAAGGGATCACCTACCTTTATGCCTAGCCGAGAGGCTGTGACTTGGTCTGCTATTTCTGCAGTTAGGGATTCTTCCGAGCGAATAATAGGAAGGTTGAATTGATCTACAACTACAGCGTAAAGCAAATCGGGTATATGAACTTCTTCTTTTTCTAAGCCACGTACTAGGTCGGCAACCCACCAACATTTTTCCACCAATACTGCTTTTTCATCACGAAAACCCACACGTTCGATGTAAACCATATCAGTATCGACAGGTACATTAAGCCGCTGACAGATTTTATCACTGCCTTTACGTAGCTCTCTGACCGGTGTTTGTTTGCGAATACGGACTGGATTTCCCGAATGCGTGCCATAGGAGAAAAAACGAAATAAGCTGTTATTAAAATCAATCCGAGAGACATAGGTCCCCTTGCCTTGATGTCGGTATAACAAGTTTTGATGAACTAAATTTTCAATAGCTTTCTTTACTGTACCTGTACTTACAGAAAGATGCTTTGCCAGTTGGGGTTCTGAGGGGATTAAATCTCCAGGAGCTAACTCGCCAGCTGTTATTCGTTCTTGCAGGAAATTTTCTACAACTTTATATAGCGGTGTGCCAGGCACGTTTTTGATAGGCCACTGTGTCATTAACTGTTTGAAAACCTGTGATTTGTGCAAAAACTGGTGGTTCTATTAGTTGTTAAAGAGTAACAGATTGTTACTGACTAATGACAAAATATTAGCATAAAAGCTTGACTCATGTATATGAGTTATATAACTATGCAGTAACGCTGACGCATTAGTTTAGCGAATCAATAAAAATTAGAATAATTTTGATGAGTCAAT
>DCAT01000079.1 GCA_002312935.1 Oceanospirillaceae bacterium UBA1126
ATAAGTATTAACCGGGTTGTAACCAAGTTCAGGCATCAACTGTTGGCCAGCACGCTCTCTAGTTAACTTTGAAACTTGCGAATCTGGATCATCAAAATCTCCAAATACTCGAGAAGAAGTTGGGCAAGTCAATACGCAGGCTGGCTGACGTTCAGCCTCTGGTAATTGCTCATCGTAAATACGGTCCACGCACAAAGTACATTTTTTCATAGTGCCCGAATCCGGATCTAACTCACGTGCGCCATAAGGGCAGGCCCAAGAACAGAGATTACAACCCATGCACTTCTCCTGGTCAATGAGGACTAAGCCGTCTTCTTCACGTTTGTAAGACGCACCAGTAGGGCAGACTGTAACGCAGTCTGCAGTCTCACAGTGCATACAAGACATTGGAATGTTGACCGTTTTACTGTGTGGGCTATCTCCTACTTCGTAGGAATGGATACGATTAAGCCAGCTACCACTTGGGTCTTTACCATGGGGTCGTTCGTCGCTTAAAGGGCCAATAGTACCTGAGGTATTCCACTGCTTACAGGCTGTTGCGCAGGCATGGCAGCCGACACACGTATCTAAATCAATAACTAAGCCTAGTTTCATTTTTCACCTCGGCTAAAAATATCACGCCAGCCACGGCTAATGTTTATATTGGGATGACTGCTATAACTGCTCATCTTGCTTGCAGGAGTGAAGTTGGGCAACGCTTTGGCTTTATCGAAACGGGGCCATGCCAAGTTTTGCTCGGACAAAGGAATTTCATCCTTACCCACTGGCGTTATTTTAACTCTTAGATCGTACCAAGCTGCTTGGCCCGTCACTGGATCAGAGTTAGTCATACGATGACCACCCGCCTCAGCCTCTCCTGGTAATAACTCGTTAATAAGATGATTCATTAAAAAGCCTTGTTGAGACTCGTTAGCGTCATCACTTAAACCCCAAGTACCTTGCTGCTTTGCAATGGCGTTCCATGTCCAAACTGTTTCCGGGTTGACCCCCTCCATGAGCTTAACTTGTGCACGAATGCGTCCGTTATGTGATTCTACCCATGCCCAACCAAAGTCTTTAATACCCAGTGCCTCACCCTTACTGCGATGCATATAAAGGTAGTTCTGGGACATAATTTGGCGTAACCAAGAGTTTTGAGAATCCCATGAATGATACATAAACATAGGCCGCTGGTTTACAGCATAAAATGGGTATTCCTCTGCATCTGTGCGGGCCTGTTCTAGAGGCGGGTAGTAGAATGGTAGCGGATCAAAATATGTTTTGAGGCGTTCTTTATGGTGTTCTTCAGTCGGCTGTGGGCCATCATACAAGCCTTGTCCAGCCAGACGAAATTTTTGTAAGGTTTCTGAATAGATCTCAATAACAATCTGATCTGTACTGCCTACCCAACCGGCTTCCTTAGCCAGTTCCATATAGTCTCTGTTGGCATGACGCATATACCTTTGGTTAGGCTTCAGCTCAAACTTAAAGAAACACTGATTATCTATATAGGCTTTCCACTGATTAGGATTGGGTTCACCACGCAGCGATTTGTCGCCATCTTTACCACGCCAACCCGCCAAGAAGCCAATACCTGGAGCGCGCTCAAAGTTAACTATAAAGTCCTCATAACCTTTAAATTTAGGTTGGCCTTCATCATTAATAAAGGCTGGAAATTTTAAACGTCCCGCTAAATCTACCATAACTTCTTGCCAGCTTCGTACGTCACGATCTAAGGCTAAAATGGGCTGACGAATCGAATCACAGGCTGCATCTACCTCTGATATTGGTCGATCTAACATAGAAATGGTGTCATATCTCTCAAGAAAGGTTGTATCTGGCAATACCAAATCAGAAAAGTTTACAGTTTCCGAGTGGAACGCATCACAGGTAACAATAAATGGGATTTTATATTCGCCATCATCGTCCTTAGACCTGAGCATATCCATTGTCTGGGCTGTATTCATACTCGAATTCCACGCCATATTGGCCATGAACAACATCAATGTATCTATTCGGTATGGATCACCCGCAACTGCATTGCTAATAACCATGTGCATTAGGCCGTGGTTGGCGATAGGCGCATCCCAAGAGTACGCCTTATCAATACGCCTTGGCTTACCATTTTCATCAATCACTAAATCTTCTGGCTGAGTAGGAAACCCTAAAGGCGCTGATTCTAAGGGGGTATTAGGTGCATTTCCCTTAGCAGGTTTAATGGGTGGCACTATGTGCTTTGGGAAAGGAGGCTTAGCTAAGTGACCGCCTGGGCAGTCTATCGTTCCTAAGACAACCTGCAATAAATGGATTGCACGGCACGTTTGGAATCCATTTGAATGGGCTGAGATACCACGCATGGCATGCATGGACACCGGCCTACCGATAAACTGTGTTTGTTGACGGCCTGCCCAATCGGTCCACTCTGTATCGATGGTGATCGTTTCTTTAAAGGCAACATGGGCCATTTCTAAAGCAATGCGTTCAATACTCTCAGCATCAATACCACAGACCTTTGAGGCTGCTTTTGGCGCATATTCTGGCGCCATGTACTTTTCCATTAAAATGCTAAACGCAGTCCTCACTGGGGTACCACAGGGGGCCTCATACGCACCCATCAAAGCAGGTGCTACATCCGCACTTAAGGCTGATTGCACCCCATCAGTATGTTGATCCCAAACCTGCGGGTTACCTTGTTCATCACGCAGCAATAATCCATCACCCTGCTTGCCTGGGTTATTAATGACTAACTGTGGCCCGTTGGTGTAGCGAATTAAAAACTCATCGTCTATTAACCCTTCCCTTAACAGCACTTGCATCATCGATAAGGCAAACATGCCATCTGTGCCTGGAGTGATGGCAATCCACTCATCTGCAATAGCTTGGTAGCCAGTGCGCACAGGATTCACAGCAACAAATTTAGCACCGCGTTCTTTAATCCGTTTCAAACCTAGTTTGATCGGATTGGAGGCATGGTCTTCTGCCACCCCCCACATCATAAAGTATTTCGTATTTTCCCAGTCTGGGTCACCAAATTCCCAGAAAGAATGGCCCATGGTATACAAACCAGCGGCAGCCATATTAACTGAACAAAAACCACCGTGGGCTGCCCAGTTAATGGTGCCAAACTGGCTAGCCCAAAGGCCGGTCAGGGCCTGCATTTGGTCTCTACCCGTAAAGTAAGCTAGTTTTTTAGGATCTGTAGCTCGAATGTTAGCTAACCTAGCTGTTAACATATTTAAAGCAGCTTCCCATGAAATAGGCTCAAACTCACCTGCCCCGCGTTCTGTACCCGGTTTGCGCAACAAAGGCTGAGATAATTTAGCAGGCGAAAGCTGCTTCATTATGGCAGAGTTACCCTTGGCACAAAGCACTCCTTTGTTCACAGGGTGGTCTGGATTACCTTGTACGAAGCGTATTTTTTCATCTTCTAGGGTAACCTTAATTCCACACCGGCAAGCGCACATATAGCAGGTGGTATAGCGATGTTCTTGTTTCGAGTGATCTTCAAACTGAGGCAGGTCTTGGCTTTGTTTCATAGGAACCAATAGGTGTAGGAACGGTTTGAATAAGCATATAGGATGTAACAATTTTTTCCAACAGCCAACCTTTATTCAGCCATAGAGCCACCCTATAAAACATCACTCAAAATTAGACTATGACAACAAACGTAGGGCATAAAAAAGGCCACCAAAGGCAGCCTTTAAAAAAGTAATAGAAGACCTAAAA
>DCAT01000192.1 GCA_002312935.1 Oceanospirillaceae bacterium UBA1126
CACAATGAGTGGGAATAGTTTAGTGCCTATTCTAAGGGAATCACTGCAGAAAAGAAGCATGCCGAAGTAAAAGCTATGCTAAAATTTACGCTTTTATTATTCTTCATTCCGCACAAACCGAGACGCACCCGACATCATGGCCCTGTTTAATTTATTTGGCAAAAACAAAAAACCTGCGCAGAAAACAGATGTTTCTGTAGCAGAGCACACGGTTGCAACTTTTCAGGACACTGTTGAGCATCAGCAGGCTAACGCTTCACCAATGGCAGCCGCTGTTGTGACAGAGTCTCAGCCAAAACAGAGCCTTTTGGGGCGTATAAAAAGTGGCCTTAGTCGTACTCGCGGTAATTTAGGTGATGGTCTTTCTAACCTATTTTTAGGCGCCAAACAAATCGATGACGACTTGTTTGAAGAGCTAGAAACCCAACTATTAGTTGCAGACGTGGGGATAGAAGCCACTGCAAGCCTGCTTAAAAAGCTCAGTGATCGGGTTGCCCGCAAAGATCTACAAGACCCTCCAGCACTTTATAAAGCCTTAAAAGAAGAACTTGCAACATTATTACAAGGCAGCCAAGCAGCCTTAGAGATTCCTCAACAAGATAGCCCTTTTGTGATTCTTATGGTCGGGGTTAACGGCGCAGGCAAAACCACAACCATTGGTAAGCTGAGCAAACGATTCCAAAGCCAAGGGAAATCAGTTTTATTGGCCGCTGGCGACACCTTTCGTGCGGCTGCCGTTGAACAGTTGCAAGAATGGGGAACACGCAACAATGTGCCCGTTGTTGCCCAGCATACAGGAGCTGATAGCGCCTCTGTAATCTTTGATGCAGTGCAGTCGGCCAAGGCAAAAGGTATTGACGTGGTGATTGCAGATACAGCTGGGCGCTTACAAAACAAATCTCACTTAATGGATGAGTTAAGCAAAATTGTGCGGGTGATGAAAAAATTAGATGTTAATGCCCCTCATGAGGTCATGTTAGTGCTTGATGCTGGCACCGGACAGAACGCCTTGAGCCAAGCTAGCCTTTTTGGTGCTGCTGTGGGGGTAACCGGAATAACCCTCACTAAACTTGACGGCACTGCTAAAGGCGGCGTTATTTTTGCCATGGCGCAGCAGCTACAACTTCCTATTAGGTTTATTGGGGTGGGTGAGCAGGCAGACGACCTGCGACCGTTTGAAGCCGATGTATTCATTGACGCCCTATTTAGTGAAACTAAGCTAACGCAAAAAAGTGCCTCATGATTCGTTTTGAGCAGGTGGGCAAAAAATATCGTGACAAGAACGCGTTAGTGAGTAACAACTTTCATTTACAGCGCGGTGACATGGCTTTTTTAACTGGACACTCAGGTGCTGGAAAAAGTACCCTGCTAAAACTCATCATGCTTATGGAGCGCCCAACCAGTGGCAAAGTTATTGTTGACCGAGAAGACTTAAGCCAACTTAGCCGTACACAGATTCCAGCGCATCGCAGAAAAATCGGCCTTGTATTTCAGAATCACCAGTTACTAATGGATTACTCTGTATTCGATAACGTAGCCCTGCCTCTTAAAATCAGTGGCTATAATGAGCGAGATTCTGGCCGGCGTGTCAGAGCTGCTTTAGACAAGGTTGGCTTATTAGATAAAGAAAAACTATCACCACAAGTACTATCCAGTGGCGAACAACAACGTATTGGTATAGCTCGCGCCATCGTTAACAAACCCAAACTTATATTGGCCGACGAACCCACAGGCAACTTAGACCCTGCATTGTCTGCTGAAATTATGCATCTGTTTCAACAGTTCAACCAAGTGGGCGTCACTGTGCTCATTGCCAGCCATGACCTAGCGCTTATTCAGCGCCTACAGCACCCCGTTATTCAGCTTAACCAAGGCCGAATTAGTGGACCACTTTCAGTAATGGGGGCGTAATTATGGCTTTTTTTAAGCGTCGCCCTGCCCATAATGCCAGCCGTTCTCAGCCTGAAAGTCCCGCTAAACGGCTACTTAGAGAACACAAAGAGGTCGCTATTAGTAGTTGGTGCAGGCTATGGCAGTCGCCCTTAGCTAACCTATTAACCTGGCTAACATTAGCCATAGCATTGGCTTTGCCAGCGGCGTTGTTGTTACTCTTAAGCCAAGCTCAGCACTTAGGTAAGCAGGTTAATCAGAGTAGCCACATAAGTGTATTTTTGGCTTCAGATGTAAGCCGTGAACAAGGTCAATTGATCACTGGTCAATTAGGCTCCAGGCCAGACATTGCTCAGGCAACTTACATCTCGGCCGAGCAGGCATTAGCTGATTTTAAAGCCAGTAGTGGGCTAGAAGATATATTAACAAGCCTCACTGATAATCCCCTGCCTGCAACTATACTAATAGAGCCAGCCAACACCTCCTTAGGCCCAAAAGCTATCGCAACACTTACCCAACAGTTACGACAGCAAGACCCCATTGATCAAGTATTAGTGGACATGGAGTGGTTAGATCGCCTACAAGCACTGTTGGATACAAGCGAGCGATTTACATACAGCTTAGCGCTTTTACTAGCACTTGGTGTATTGCTTGTGGTGGGCAACACTGTGCGCTTACAAATAGAAAGCAGAAAACAAGAGATTTTGGTTATTAAATTAGTGGGAGGAACTGATGCCTATTTGCGGCGCCCATTTCTATATGCCGGGCTTTGGGCTGGCTTATTTTCGGCCTTAATTGCTTGGGTCATTCTCCAGCTAGGAGTAGCCTACTTGCATCCGCCCTTATTATCATTGGCGCAAAGCTACCAAAGTGACTGGCAACTGCAAGGCTTAAGTTGGATGGGGAGTTTTAATCTATTTGTTGCTAGCTGCGGGCTATCGGTATTGGGGGCAAGCTTAACCGTGGGCCGCCAACTACGCCTTATTGAGCCCAAATAAGGTCCTTGTAGGGGTTTACAAAGCTTTACAGGGAAATACCCCAACTGAGACTTGCACTCTCGCCATTTCAGCCCTAAAATACAACTCTTAATTTTGCCGTCGTAAGCCAAATCTTAATATTAGACAAGTATTATGTATGTGAGAAAATGCATGCATTTGCGGCAATAGTCCCAGAAAATGGCCAAAACAGGCCATACTTAGAATAAGTTTAAGAGCGGACTCAAAGACTACGGAGATTGTTATGACCAAGTCATTATCAGCTATTGATGCATTAGCACCAGGCCAAAGCCACGAGGCTTACCTACAAACGATCAGCACCATCCCCATTCTTACGGTTGAGCAAGAGCGAGCACTGGCTGAACGTCTGTATTATGAAAATGATTTAGATGCAGCACGCCAACTCGTTATGTCTCACCTGCGCTTCGTGGCTCATATTGCCAAAAGCTACTCTGGTTACGGCCTACCTATTGCTGACCTAGTGCAAGAAGGTAACGCAGGCTTAATGAAAGCGGTTAAGCGTTTTAACCCAGAAGTGGGTGTACGCTTGGTTTCTTTCGCTGTGCATTGGATCAAAGCCGAAATGCACGAATATATTTTACGCAACTGGCGCATTGTTAAAGTAGCGACGACCAAGAGCCAGCGGAAACTGTTTTTTAATCTGCGCAGCTCCAAAAAGAAATTGGCTTGGTTGACGCATGCAGAAGTGCAATCCATGGCAGCAGACCTAGGCGTTGATGCTAAAGTTGTAATGCAAATGGAAGGCCGCATGTCTGCTCATGACACCCCATTTGATGCGCCAGAGGGTGATGAAGACAGCGCATATCAGGCGCCAGCTTATTACCTTGAAGATCACTCAGGTGACCCTGCTAGGCAGCTGGAAGCCAGTAATTGGGAAGAAGATTCCAATACACGTTTAGCAACCGCCATGGGTGACCTAGACCCTCGCAGCCGTGATATATTGCAGCAGCGTTGGTTGAGCCACTCTAAGGCCACCTTACATAATTTGGCTGACCAGTACGAAGTGTCTGCAGAGCGAATTCGCCAGCTTGAAAAGAATGCTATGAAAAAGCTAAAAGCGGCAATGAGTGTTGGCATGGATTCAGATGGGGAAGGCGCTTACGCGTTTTAACCCCTAGCTGAACCTCAGTTAGACATCCCAAAAACCCACCGAGCGTGGGTTTTGTTATTTCAGGGCACCCAGATGTCTGCTAAATTACGCCATACATTATCAACAATAATAGGCTGAGCTTCGGGGGTTGGGTGCAGGCCATCAGGCTGCATTAAATCATTATTAATAGCAATATTGTCTAATATAAAAGGCACTCGAGCGGTCTTATATCGCCCAGCAAGGGTTTCATATTGAGCAAAAAAAGGTGCTGTGTAGCGCGCTCCATAATTCGGCGGCAACTGAATTCCCATAACAACTACTTGGGCCCCAGCCAGCTGGCTTTGTTCAATCATAGCTGCCAGGTTAGTGGTGATGTTGACGACGGGGTACCCTCGCAAACCATCGTTAGCGCCCAGCTCTAACAATACCCACTGGGGTTGAAACTGACTTAGCAACGCAGGTAATCGGCGAACCCCTCCCTGAGTTGTTTCACCACTCACGCTGGCATTAATCACCTGCCACTGATCATTAGTTCTACTAGCATTTAACTTGTCTTGCAGCAAAGCTGGCCAAGCTTGCTCTAGCGACATACCATAACCAGCACTCAAACTATCCCCCATGACCAATATGGTCTGATCCTTAGCCCAACCCCCAGGCATCCACAAAAGGCTAGCAATACTGCAAAAGTAGAATGTAAATATTTTGAAAAACTGCATCATATCCTTTCCTTAGTGACTCAGCAGACGCCATAATAGGCGCCTATTAAATTATTGAGTTGTCCCTATGCCTTCTTCCACGCCCTTTTTGGCTGCCCAAAACGTCAGCCAAATTGTAGCTAACCCTCAAGCCAGCCAATCTAACGACTTACACATATTACAAGACGTAAATTTTACCATAGAAGCTGGCCAATCTGTTGCCATAGTTGGTGCTTCTGGCTCTGGAAAAACCACTTTATTAGGCATGATGGCTGGCTTAGACAGCCCTAGCCATGGACAACTATTTTTAGCCCATAAAGACCTCACGCAACTTAATGAAGAACATCGAGCCGAGCTACGTAAACATCAAGTTGCATTTATATTCCAGAATTTTCAACTTCTACCGAGCCTTACCGCGATAGAAAACATCATGCTGCCGCTAGAAGTAAAAGGTAGCCGTGATGCTGACGCACTGGCAAAAAAATATTTAACCCACGTCGGACTGGCTGAGCGTGGCCATCATTATCCCAACCAACTCTCTGGTGGCGAACAACAACGTGTTGCCATTGCTCGCGCCTTTGCCGCACAAGCGCCTATTTTGTTTGCCGATGAGCCTACAGGTAATTTAGACACAGAGACTGGCCACCATATTATTGAGCTCTTGTTTGAACTTAATCAACAACACCACACCACGCTGGTACTAGTCACCCACGATTTAGAATTGGCACAACGCTGCGAGCGAAGGTTGTCCCTAACAGCTGGACAACTTACGGAACTCACAGATGTTTAAACTAGCCGCCCGCCTAGCGTGGCGAGACTGGCGCGGCGGAGAACTTTCTCTACTATTTGTCGCTTTAGTTCTCGCCACTACTAGTGTTACCAGTATTAGCCTATTTACTCAACAAGTTAAGCAATCGATGGTGGCGCAAGGTGCAAACCTTATCGCTGCAGACTTACGCCTTAACACCAGCCAACCTGTGCCTCAACTATGGCTAGATAAAGCCCAGGCTTTATCCTTACAACAAGCACAGCTGAGTCAGTTTCAGGCCATGGTATTTGCCCCACAGGGTATGCAACTAGCCAGCATTAAAGCTGTCTCAGAAAATTACCCATTGCGAGGTGAAATTACTGTAAGCACTGCTGCCTTTGAGCTAGGTACGGCTATAGAACATGGTCCTATACAGGGAGAAATATGGCCTGATTCTCGCCTATTAGCCAGCCTAAATGCTAAATTAAATGACACTATTGATGTTGGTCAACTTAGCTTAAAAATAAGCCAGATACTCATGTCTGAACCAGATCAGGCTAGCGGTTTTTCAGGCTTCGCTCCTAGTGCCATGATGCACCTGTCAGACCTTGAAGCAACCGAGGCCGTTCAGACAGGCAGTAGAGTAAAAAACCGGTGGTTATTAGCGGGTGAAAATAATGCACTAACTCAGCTGCAACAAGACATTAATCCTTTGCTAAAAAATGGCCAAAAGTGGCAATCCCCCACTGATGGTAATGTAAATGTGGCAGCCACGTTAGACAAAGCGGAACAGTTTCTATTACTAGCAGGGTCGCTAGCAGTGGTTCTTGCTGGTGTAGCCCTGTCTCTTTCCACCCGCCGCTATAGCCTCCGCCAAGCTAAACACGTAGCTTTACTTAAGTGTCTTGGCCTTAAACCTAAACAATTACGCTTTTTGTACCTAAGCCAAATGGCACTGCTAGCGTTATTGGCTCTTTTAGTAAGCCTGCCCCTTGCTTGGGGCCTGTACCAAGGCCTTCTGTTATTAGTCGTTGACTATTTTCAAGCCGCATCCATCATCCCACCACTTGCTCCCTTTATACTTGGCGCAGGAACAGGCACATTGTGCTTGTTAGCTTTTGTATTACCCCCCATGTTAGCGCTAGCTAAGGTGGCTCCTGCAGAGGTTTTGCGCCAATCTTCCAGCCAGAGCAAAACCAACATAGGCCACCTGACTATAGGTTTTACCGCCGTAATTGCTTTAGTGTACTGGCACAGCCAATCTATATTAATCACCTCTGCCCTTATCGTTGGTGTGGCCATTATTTTGGCTTTGCTGGCTTTGCTTGCTAGCCTGCTCATCAGGTTAGGCAATAAAATTCGCCCCCATTTAAGCCAAGGTGGCAAGATAGGTGTAGCGAATTTATCACGTAGAAAACACCAGAATAGCCTACAAGTGGCCATTTTTGGGCTTGCACTAATGCTTCTATTTAGTTTAATTTCAGTACGAAGTTTCCTAATTGATGATTGGCAACAGCAGTTAAACCAAGACACTCCTAACCTGTTTTTATTCAACATTTATCAACAGGAGCGTGAGTCTTTAGTCACTTCAATGGAACAGCAAGGATTAGCTACCCAAGGGTTAACTTTTTTCCCTATCGCCAGAGCCCGGCTCACCGAACCTAAGGTAGAAGATCCCCGTGGGGACCGGGAACTTAATCTCACTTGGAGCCAAACTCTACCCATTGGTAACAGTATTAGCGCAGGCCAGTGGTGGGGTGATAGCAATGCTAACCCGTTAGAAGTCTCGATAGAATCAGACTATGCGCAGCGGATGGGGTTAACATTGGGACAAAGCCTTACGTTTAATGTTGCCGGCATCCCACGCAAAGCTATTTTAAGCAGCCTCAGAGAAGTAGACTGGAGTACTATGCAGCCCAACTTCTTTTTTGTCTTTTCACAACCTTTAATCGATGCCAACAGCGCAAGCTATATGGCCAGTGTTTATGTTTCACCCGAGGACCGAAGCAAGCTTGGCCCTTTGTTGCGTCAACAACCCACTATATCTATGCTTGATGTAGACCAAATTTTGCAACAGGTAAAGCAGGTTGTAGCTCAACTCTCTCTTGCCGTGGAGAGCATTTTAGTGATGGTTTTAGGTGCGGGTATATTAGTGTTAGTCGCCAGTATACAAGCCAGTATAGATGAGCGTCGGCACGAAAGTGCTATTCTACGAACCTTAGGTGCAAGCAAATCACTGATTCGCAGTATTTTATTAGTAGAGTACGCAAGCCTTGGATTTGTAGCAGGGCTTATTGCAGGAGTGAGTGCAGAAGCGTTAGTTGCCGTTCTGCAAAACCAATTATTTCAATTGCCACTCCAATTTCATTGGCCCCTTTGGGTGCTTACGCCCTTTGCTGGCATGTTCATCATTGGCTCCTGCGGCTGGTGGTTTAATCGCTCAGTAGTAACGGCTCCACCACTTAGAACACTACGGCAGACATAGCCATTATTTCATGAGTAAACTAAAATGGGCTCACCTCAGCAGTTTTAAATACCACCGACAACAAAGAAATACATTACAATAGGTGAATTAAGTTCATTCTATTAGGTAATGTATGTCGTCGGTGGCACTGACTTATTTGTTAAAATTTCTGCCTTTTCTAAGCTGGGCTAAACACACAACCCCAGCTAGTGCTCGGCAAGATGCTATGGCCGGACTTACAGGTGCCATCATCGTTCTTCCTCAGGGCGTCGCTTATGCTTTAATTGCTGGCCTACCGCCAGAATATGGACTGTATGCTGCAATCGTTCCAGCCATAATTGCTGCTTTATTTGGCTCTTCTTGGCACCTGATCTCTGGCCCAACAGCAGCTCTTTCTATTGTCGTTTTTACTACTATTAGCCCTTTAGCCCAAGTGGGTTCGGCAGCTTATATAAGCCTAGTGCTTACCTTAACTCTCATGGCTGGGCTTTTTCAGCTTATATTATCCCTTGCTCGTATGGGCTCTTTGGTGAATTTTGTATCTCACTCGGTGGTGGTTGGATTCACCTCTGGCGCAGCCGTGGTAATTGCCACTAGCCAAATAAAAAACGCCCTCGGGCTAAACCTTCAGTCTACTGGTAACTTTATTCTTAACTGGATTGCTGTAGCAGATAACATTATAGCCACACACCTACCCAGCTTAGCGATTGCAGCCCTTACCTTAGCTACTTTGATTGTAATAAAACGTTGGCGTAGAAAATGGCCCAATATGCTCATTGCTATGGTTGTTGGAAGCGCTGCCACTCAGGCTTTATTATTAACCTCTTGGTCAGGGGTTAGCGAAATTGCCTTAGTGGGAGAAATCCCGTCACAATTACCCCCTTTATCCACGCCCTTAATGACTTGGGATTTATTAAGGCAATTGGCGCCAGGTGCTATGGCTTTGGGTTTATTAGGTTTGGTAGAGGCTGTATCGATTGCTCGTTCGGTCGCCACACGCTCAGGCCAGCAAATCCATGGTAACCAAGAGTTTATTGGCCAAGCGCTGTCTAACATTCTGGGCAGTTTCTCATCTAGTTATGCCACCTCAGGGTCATTTACTCGCACGGGAGTGAACTATGAAGCAGGCGCAACAAGCCCTTTAGCAGCATTATTTGCAGCGGTATTTTTAGCCCTAATCGTGTTACTTTTTGCGCCCTTAGCCGCTTACATCACCTTACCTAGTATGGCTGCTATTTTATTAATGGTGGCATGGAACCTAATTGATTGGCACCACATAAAAATTATTTATCGTGCGGGTAAAAACGAAGCTATGGTATTTGGCGTAACCTTTGCTGCTACGCTGTTACTTCCAATGGAATTTGCTATTTATTTGGGTGTGCTTTTGTCATTGGTGTTGTATTTACGCCGTACATCGCAACCCAACATTACGGCTTTGGCTAGTGGTAGAGGTGCTAAAAAACTAGTAGACGCACAACGTTCTAACCTACCTGAATGTGACGTTATCAAAATTGTTCGTATTGATGGAGCGCTGTTTTTTGGCGCAGTAGATTATGTACAAACCACATTGATGGCGATACCACAAAAACATGTGCTTATTGTTGCTAGTGGCATTAATTTTATAGATTTAGCGGGCACAGAGTTGTTAGCCAACGAAGCTAAACGGCTAGCTGCCAAAGGTGGAGGTTTATACCTTTGTAATGTTAACGGCCGGGTGATTAAGCCGATTATTCGTAACGGACATTTAAGCACTATAGGTAAGCGTCACATTTTCGCTACCAAGGCTCTAGCGCTAAGCACTATTGACGCTAAGTTGAGTGACCATAGCTGCGCTGGCTGTGAGAACCGCTAACGAATAAAAGCGAATATTGAGGCACTAAAAAACCTGCGCTGGGTAACCAGGGCAGGTTTTTTAATTTGTGCTTAACGCTATGCCAGTTACTTACTAGCTCGGCTACCAAAGCGCTTGTTGAAGCGATCGATACGGCCGCCAACATCAATATTTTTCTGCTTGCCAGTATAGAACGGGTGGCAGGCTGAACATGTGTCAATGTGCATGTCTTTGCATAGCGTAGAACGGGTTTCTACAACATTGCCACAAGAACACGTCGCTTTAATAGCTTCGTACTTAGGATGGATATCTTTTTGCATGGGGAATAACCTCAGGGTTATGGCGCCGCCACTTGATCTATTGCCAAGCACCGCACCGAACAGAGACCTTTATAAAGTCTCTTTCAAATTAGCCAACCGACAACCGGCAGGCCCTAAAAATAGAGGCGAAATTTTACCAGACGCCTGAAGATAAGCAAGCCTTTTTGACAACCCAAACTTTACAATTAACCAAATGAGCAGTTTATCTTTGTAAACACCACAAACAAAGGCACTTTGGTGTAGGATAACCCCCTAACTCAATTGCCTTAAATGTTCTATTTTCCAGTGCCTATGTATCTAAAAATTGCCCTCGCCACTGGTCTACGCCAAGAGTTTACTTATTTAGCGCCAGACACAACAAAAGACTCTTGTTTACCGACAATTGGCTTACGTGTCCATGTAGCCTTAGGTCGTAGCCAAAGAGTGGGGCTTATTGTGGGCATAAGCCAGACCACAGACGTAGACCTTAGTAAACTTAAACCTATTATTGAACTATTAGATAACACACCACTATTGCCCGAAGACCTTTGGCAGCTTGGGCTATGGGCAGCTGAGTATTACCAACACCCAGTAGGTGACGCACTTATGCACCTACTACCTGCTAAACTGCGCCAACCCATACCTAATCAACTCATCCAACTCAATTGGCAGGTCGCTGATATAGAGGCAGAGTTTGGCAGGGCAAAAAAACAACAACTCCTTTGGCAACAAATTAGCACCTTGGCGCCCGTGTTCAATCTTAGTCAGCTCCAAACTATAGGCATAAAACCTAGCCAACTAAAGCCTTTTTTAGACAAAAAATGGCTCACTACCAGCTACCCTAAACCTCAAGGTGTAACTTTGAAACTGGCTGAACAAGGCCTGGTTCTTAACGCAGAACAAACACATATTGTTGAACACTTAGCTAAGGTAAAGGGTGTATTCAGCTGCAACCTATTAAATGGTGTTACCGGCAGCGGCAAGACTGAAGTCTATTTTCATGCCATTGCAGAGCAATTGCAGGCAGGTAAACGCACCCTGTTGTTGGTTCCCGAAATAGGCCTTACACCACAGCTACTGCAGCGACTTAAACAACGCTTTAACAACCGAGTATTGGCCCTTCACTCGGGCCTTACAGAACATCAGAGACTTAACGCTTGGCAACAAGCAGGGCTTGGGCAGGCTGATATTATAATAGGCACACGGTCTGCTTTATTTACCCCGATACCAGACCTAGGCCTTATCATCATTGATGAAGAACACGATCAAGCTTATAAGCAGCAAGAAGGTTTTCGCTACCATGGCCGAGACTTAGCAATAAAGCGTGCTGCCGACGCTAAAATTCCAATACTATTAGGCTCAGCCACACCCTCATTAGAGAGTTTGGCAAATGTGGCACGGGGGCGGTTTAGCCAATGGCTATTAACCCAGAGGGCAGGAAAGGCAAGTAGCCAAGGTTACGAGGTGATTGATCTACGCAACCAACCACAACAGGCTGGTATCTCTGAACAGCTGCAGGCAATGGTTCAAATCCAGCTGGATTTAGGCCATCAAGTTTTGCTAATGCTCAACAGACGGGGCTTTGCCCCTAGCCTGCAATGCCAGGCTTGTGGTGCAACCGCACAATGCCCAGCCTGCGATGCCAGCATGACTTTACACCGTCGGCCCCCAAGGCTGCATTGCCACCACTGTGAGCATCAACAACCTGTGCACCTAAATTGCCCACAGTGCCAGAGCGAACAGCTAAAACCCTTAGGCCAAGGCACCGAACGAACAGAAGAACAACTAAACACGCTCTTTCCTAACACCCCAGTTCATCGTATAGATCGTGATACTACCCGTAAAAAAGGTAGTTTAGAGACTATGTTAGAGCAAGTACATCTTGGCCAACCGTGCTTATTGGTGGGCACACAAATGCTGGCTAAGGGTCACCATTTCCCTAACGTTACTTTAGCAGCTATTTTAGATGCTGACGCCAGCCTGTTTAGCAGTGATTTTCGTGGCCCAGAAAAACTAGCACAGCTGTTAGTGCAGACTGCTGGCCGTGCTGGCCGTGCTCAGATACCGGGCACAGCAGTGATTCAAACGTATCAAGCAGACCACCCCACTATTAACATTTTAGTTAATAAAGGGTACAACGCCTTTGCTCAGCAAGAGCTCACTAGTCGCCAGCGAAGCGGCTTGCCTCCTACTGGCCACATGGCTTTATTTCATGCCCAAGCCAAAGATGCAGCGCAGGCCTTTACCCTGCTAAACTGGTTAGGGCAACAGGTACAAAACCCAGTACTGCAGCCACTCACTAAGTCCTTACTCATGTTTGGCCCTATGCCTGCTTTTATGGCTCGCAGAGCGCACTATTATCGTGCCCAATTACAACTTCAGCACCCAAATCGTAAACAATTACAGCAATTATTACAGCAATTATGCCACTTATTAGATCAACATCCAGCAGCCCGTAAAATACGCTGGAGTCTAGACATAGACCCGCAAGAACTGGGATAATTACCACTAATCCACACCGAGTTGTTAGGGCCTCATTTTTGAGGCTGCACTTAAACCTTTTAGAAGCCTATACGCCACCATGAAGCAACACATTGCAGACCTTATCCAACAAGCTATCGATGCCCTTAAAACCGCAGGTGAGTTTGACGCTGATCTAGTCGCTAACATCCAAATCGACAATACCCGCGACAAGCAACATGGAGATCTTGCGTGCAACGTCGCTCTAACTTTGGCTAAAGTTGCACGCCGCAAACCGCGTGACATTGCTGAACTAATTTGTAGCCAATTGCCTGCATCAAAATCGGTCACTAAAACACAAATTGCAGGCCCAGGTTTCATCAATTTTTTTATCAGCCAAGATGCCACTCAGGCTATCATCGGTAAAGTGCTTACAGACGCCGATCGGTTTGGCCGCAATAACAGTGGTGCTGGCCATAAAGTGCAAGTTGAATTTGTATCTGCCAACCCTACAGGGCCCCTGCACGTTGGCCATGGCCGCGGTGCAGCATACGGTGCTAGTGTGTCTAATTTGCTGGAAGCCTCAGGCTATGATGTAGAAAGGGAATATTACGTTAACGATGCGGGCCGCCAAATGAACATTTTGGCTGCAAGTGTGTGGTTGCGTTATTTACAACAAGCTGGGGAAGAGATCACCTTCCCCAGTAATGGCTATCAAGGTGCTTATGTTAACGATATCGCCAAACTCCTCCACACACAGGTAGGTGGCCGCCTCAAGCACAGCGCACCTGAGGTAATGGGCACGCTGCATGCAGATGCTCCAGAAGGTGACAAAGAGAAGCACATTGATGATTTGATTGAGCGGGCTCAAAGTTTGCTGGGACAAGCTGACTATAGCTTAGTATTTAATGCTGGCCTTAACTCTATTCGTGATGACATTAAGCAAGATTTGCACGGCTTTGGTGTGGACTTCCAGCACTGGTTTTCTGAACGCAGCCTGGATCAGGGTGACCAAATTAACCGCGCCATTGCTAAACTACAAGAGCAAGGGCATGTCTATGAAGACGGTGGGGCCTTATGGTTCCGCTCTACAGCCTTTGGTGATGACAAAGACCGTGTAGTGAAGCGTGACAACGGCCAAACTACCTACTTTGCATCTGACATCGCCTATCATTTAAACAAGTTTGAGCGTGGCATGGATACAGTTATTAACGTGTGGGGCGCAGATCACCACGGTTACATCACTCGAGTGAAGGCTGCACTGCAAGCCCTAGGCATAGACCCAGAACGCTTAGTGGTAAAGTTGGTTCAGTTTGCTATTTTGTATCGCGGCAACGAACGAGTGCCCATGTCTACCCGCAGTGGTTCTTTTGTCACCTTACGCGAACTTCGAGAAGAAGTAGGCAAAGACGCCTCACGGTTTTTCTATGTTACCCGCAAAGCAGAGCAACATATGGATTTTGACTTAGAGCTTGCTAAGTCAGAGAGCAAAGACAACCCCGTGTATTATATTCAGTATGCTCACGCGCGCATTTGCACCCTCATTAGAAAGCTTGCAGAACAGAACATGGCTTGGGATTCAGTTATGGGGCTTGAGCAACTTGAAAAGCTAAGTGAACCTGCAGAAATCAGCCTAATGCAGCAAATACAACTGTATCCAGAAGTGATAGCGCACGCAGCTAATAATCATGAGCCCCATCAAGTGGCTCATTACCTTAAAGATTTAGCTGGCCATTTTCACAGTTACTATAATGCCCACAGAATGGTTATTGATGACGTTCAGTTACGTAACGCCCGCATGTGTCTGTGTATGGCTGCACGCCAAGTGATGGCCAATGGTTTAACCCTTTTAGGTGTTGACGCACCAGAGCATATGTAATCGTGGCACCACACGATTACGCTAAGCGCAAACCTAAAAAGCAACGTAAGCCTGCCGTTTCTCGGTGGGTTATGTTTGTCACGTTAGTGGTGAGCACAGCCTTTTTGGCCACACTTTTAATGCTTTCACAACAGCCAGATGATACTAAGGCTAGCACCGTGGTAGCTGAAAAAACAAACCCCACTGAGGTGGTTAAACTCGTGCCTAAGAACAAAGGCATGGCTGCCAACAAAAAAGGTGTGAGTAAGCAAAAAGACAACTTTGACTTTTACACTTTACTCCCAGACAGTGAAGTGACCCCCACGCAGGTGGATGCTTATATCTCCACACCTAAGGACCCTAAGAAGAAGACTAACACCTTACTACAGGCGGGGTCTTTTCGTAAAATGACAGATGCAAACCGCCTTAGAGCTAGGCTAGTCCTACTTAATATGGACAATGTTGTGGCTGAGAAAACGGTTTCGAGCAGTGGGTCAGTATGGTTCCGTGTTCGTATTGGACCATTTAGTAACCGTTCAACTCTGAATAAAGCGGAAGATATTCTCGCCCAGCAGGGCATTGAATCAATTCGAATCAACAAAAGCGCTAACTAATCGTCTGTTAAGTGTTTTTGCGCTTGAATTTTAGCGTCTCGACCCCATTTTAAAAGGATCGCACTATGCACGCAATGGCACATAGCCCATGGCTGCAGCCAATTAGGGATGAAAGATGACCACCATAGTATCAGTACGTCGCGGCAATCAAGTTGTATTGGGTGGCGACGGCCAAGTTTCATTAGGCAATACCGTAATGAAAGGTAATGCTCGCAAAGTGCGCCGTCTATATCATGACAAAGTCATTGCAGGATTTGCTGGCGGTACCGCTGATGCTTTTACTCTATTTGAACGCTTTGAAAGCCAATTAGAAAAACACCATGGCCAACTCGTAAGGTCTGCTGTAGAACTCGCCAAAGAATGGCGCAGTGATCGTGCTTTACGCCGACTAGAAGCCATGTTGGTGGTTGCTAATGAAGAAGCCTCCCTTATTATCAGCGGCACTGGCGATGTGATAGAGCCAGAACACGGCCTTATTGCCATTGGGTCTGGTGGCAACTTTGCGCAAGCAGCAGCATTGGCTCTGCTAGACAACACCGAGCTGTCCGCTCAAGACATTGTTAGTAAAAGCCTTAATATTGCCGCCAGTATTTGTGTATTTACCAATCATCAAACGACCATCGAAACCATTGACCTAACTGCTCAAACTAAGAAATAAGGCTGAACCATGTCTCAACTGACTCCTGCTGAAATCGTCAGCCAACTCGACAACCATATTATTGGCCAAGACGCTGCTAAACGCGCTGTGGCTATTGCCCTGCGAAACCGCTGGCGCCGGATGCAACTCGAGCCTGACATGCGGTCGGAAATTGCACCCAAGAACATTATGATGATCGGCCCCACTGGTGTTGGTAAAACCGAGATTGCTCGCCGTTTAGCTAAGCTGTCTCATGCCCCTTTTATAAAAATTGAAGCAACAAAATTTACTGAAGTGGGCTATGTAGGCCGCGACGTAGAATCTATTATTCGCGACCTCATGGAAACGGCTATGAAGATGCTGCGTGAAGAGGCTATTACCAAAGTAGCCAACCAAGCTGCAGACCGTGCAGAAGATCGTATTTTAGATGTGTTGCTGCCCCCTGCCCGTGGCGAAAATGACACGGCTATCACTAAAGAGTCTGGCACCCGTCAAGTGTTTCGCAAGAAGCTAAGAGAAGGCCTACTAAACGACAAAGAGATAGATATCGAAGTTTCTAATGCTCCTGTTGGGGTTGAAATAATGGCACCTCCTGGCATGGAAGACATGACCAACCAGCTGCAAGGCTTGTTTGCCAATATGGGTAAAGACAAAAAACAAACCAAAAAAATGAACATTGCAGACGCCCTAAAGCAACTTCAAGACGAAGAAGCTGCAGGTCTGGTTAAGGAAGAAGACCTTAAACAACAAGCGTTAGAAGCTGTAGAGCAAAATGGCATTGTGTTTCTAGATGAAATCGACAAAATTGCCAAAAGACAAGAAGGTGGTAGTGGTGATGTGTCTCGTGAAGGTGTGCAGCGTGATTTGTTGCCACTTATTGAAGGATGTACCGTAACCACAAAATACGGCATGGTAAAGACAGATCATATCTTGTTTATTACTTCAGGCGCATTTCATGTTGCAAAGCCCTCAGACCTTATTCCAGAGTTGCAAGGCCGCTTGCCTATTCGGGTAGAGTTAAATGCCCTTCGGCCAGAAGATTTTGCTCGCATTCTTACCGAACCCAACTATTCA
This sequence comes from Oceanospirillaceae bacterium UBA1126, assembly GCA_002312935.1. GTDB lineage: Bacteria > Pseudomonadota > Gammaproteobacteria > Pseudomonadales > Balneatricaceae > Njordibacter. Next base: position 16,677 of record DCAT01000192.1, read on the forward strand.
CTCACGCAGCAGTATAAAGCCCTATTGAGTGTAGAGGGGGTTGATTTAGAATTTAGTGAAGATGGCGTCAAGCGCATAGCAGAGCTTGCCTATGAGGTAAACGAAAGTACTGAGAACATTGGTGCCCGGCGCCTACATACACTGCTAGAGCGCCTGCTAGAAGACCTATCGTTTACGGCTAACCAGGCTTCAGGCGCGAAAGTTGTTATTAACCAAACCTATGTTGACAAAAACCTACAAGATCTGGTGAAAGACCAAGATTTAAGCCGCTACATATTGTAACTTGTTTCGCCCAACGGCCAACACAATACTAAAAAGCTTAACCCAAGCAGCGTGCTAGCTGCTTGTTAACCTCTGCTTCAATTTGACTCTTCATAGGTGTTAACATCATGCCAAGGGTTAGTTCAACGTCTACTACCCCTTCGGTCAACACCATCGAGCCTTTTATTCCCTGACGCTCAAGTGTCAATACGTCTGCCTGCCAGGAGCTTTTTACACCCAGTTTTGTCCCTAGCTTGGTCGCAAGGGTTTGCACGGCTTCACGGGCTTGGGTCATTGAATGTTGATGGGGGTACGAGACTTGTATACTGGCCATAATAGGGTCACTGGATGAAATGTAATTAGCCGTTATATGTTAATCTTGTGGCGAATTATAAACAAGGTGACGGTTTATCAGTCATCAAAATAATAACGCTTTATACCAATTTTAATGCCTGCTATAACTTTTTAGTATTAGACACTGGGTGGGAAGTTGGTAATATGCCCTCAGCGCCAATAAAAATAATAAGCGCAATAAGAAAAAAAGACACCTTTGGCTTAATAATAAAAATAAACTAGCCTCAGAAAGCAGCTCACACGAGCTGCTTTTTTTATGTCTGCTTGTTTATGCTAGCTTACTCACCACACTGACCCTTAACTTCCCAATCGGTAAGGCTTAGCAAGCGATCTTTTAATTGGTCGTATTCTTCCCTTGCAGCTTTAGAGTCGCTGCCACCATCTACCAAAAACAAAACTGGCCAGTACAACACCCCACCCACAAATTCTAGCCGCTCCGTTTGTGCATCTTCGTCTCGCACTCCAGCAATATCATGCATCTGGCCTGTAATACGCCGGGCCTCTGAATATAGCTGATCACAACTAAAGGCATCATAAGCAGCAGTAAAGCTAGGTAAATTACCGTCTTCACTACCGATGGTGGGTTTTGTAGCGGGACTAGCACACGCCACAAGCCACAGGCAGGCTGCGCCAATAATTACTTTGTTCATAATAATAACCTCTTAGTACTCTAAACTAACAGAGTCTAAAGTAAGCTGAAAGCTCTACCCTTTGCTACAGACACAAAAAAGCCGATCTGTTGATCGGCTTTTCCCACCCTAAGGATGTTTACTTAGGTGAACGCTTACGTGCTGTTTCTGTAAGTAGACGCTTACGCAGACGGATGAAGTGTGGCGTAACTTCTACTAGCTCATCGTCTTCGATAAATTCAAGCGCTTGTTCAAGCGAGAAGCGAATAGGTGGGCTAAGAACGATGTTCTCATCAGTACCTGCTGCACGGATGTTGGTCAGCTGCTTTCCCTTGGTTGGGTTAACACACAAATCGTTACCACGGCTGTGAACGCCAATAAGCATACCTTCGTATACATCAATGTTTGGCTCAACCATCAATCGACCGCGAGTCTGCAGGTTAAACAAAGCAAATGCTAAGATTTTACCCTTAACCATAGACACCAATACACCTTTTTCGCGCTCAGCTAGGGCACCTTGCTTAACTTGACCATAATGATCAAATACAGACGTCATTACACCACTACCAGAGGTTAGGGTTAAGAACTGACCACGGAAACCGATCAGACCACGTGAAGGAATGATAAATTCTAACCGTGTACGGCCTTTACCATCTGGCTCCATGTTAGTCATTTCCGCCTTACGACGACCCATTTCTTCCATTAGCGAACCTTGATGCTGATCTTCACAGTCAATCAATACTGATTCGTATGGCTCCATCTTCACGCCATCAACTTCTTTTTCGATAACCTGTGGACGTCCCACACCCATCTCGAACCCTTCACGACGCATGCTTTCAATCAACACTGATAAGTGCAATTCACCACGGCCTGACACTACAAAACGATCTGGGGTATCGCCTTGGGTAACACGCAGGGCGACATTGTGAATAAGCTCACGGTCTAAACGATCACGGATATTGCGGCTAGTAACAAACTTACCGTCAAGGCCAGCAAACGGTGAATCGTTGACTTGGAACGTCATAGATACTGTTGGCTCATCGATGCTTAATGCAGGCAATGCTTCAACATGGTCTGGGTGACAAATAGTGTCAGAAATATTTAAACCATCTATACCAGTGACACACACAATATCACCAGCCTGGGCTGTGGCTACATCGATACGCTCAAGGCCCATGTAGCTCATCACGTTTTGTAGCTTAGCTGCACGGTGTTTGCCATCAGATGACATTACTTTAACTTGCTGGCCCACCTTCATGCTGCCACGCTTTATACGGCCTACACCAATAACGCCTACATAGCTTGAGTAGTCCAACGCAGAAATTTGCATCTGCAAAGGGCCTTCAAGGTCTACATCTGGTGATTTAACATGCTCAACCAATGATTCAAATAATGGCGTCATATCATCAGACATGTTGTCTGGTGAGGCACCAGCAATACCATTGATCGCAGACGTGTACATTACAGGAAAGTCTAACTGTTCATCCGTAGCGCCCAGAGAGTCGAACAAATCAAATACTTGGTCCATAACCCAATCTGGTCGCGAGCCTGGACGGTCGATCTTGTTAATAACCACAATAGGGCTGAGGCCTTGTTGAAAAGCCTTTTGAGTTACAAATCGCGTTTGTGGCATCGGTCCGTCTACGGCGTCTACCAAAAGTAAAACGCAATCTACCATAGATAAAACGCGCTCTACTTCACCACCAAAGTCAGCATGTCCTGGGGTGTCCACAATATTGATATGGTAACCATTCCAACTTACCGCAGTGTTTTTTGCAGTAATTGTAATACCACGTTCTTTTTCTTGGTCGTTAGAGTCCATAAGGCGCTCTGTGCCTTGGTCACGACGGTCAAGGGTGCCGGATTGTTCTAGCAACTTGTCTACCAAGGTGGTTTTACCGTGGTCTACGTGGGCTACAATCGCCACATTTCTTAACTTTTCGATCATCTCACTACTCCAAACGGCCTCAATTGAACATGGCCAAAATACGTATGAGCGTTGCGACAGCGCAGCGCCAAAAAAATGCAGCGCAGATTATAGCAAAAGTACAGCGATAACACAGCACCTAAGAGGGAACAAGAAGGATATTTATACAGGCTATCCATTATCGCACTTAAATGGTGCGCTCGCTCTTTAAATGCGACTCTTTTTAGTGCACACTAGCGTGAAAATGTAGGCTTAAGTTAACGCTATAGAACTAAATAGAGCGATTGAGGTTAAAAACCCCCATATACGCGACTAAAACTGCCATAGAGAGTCACTTTTTAAACCTTAGGTAGAGTTGGCACGGCCATTGCTTTAGTAAACACAGTATCAGCCAACGGGCTGGAATTCATACATGTAAACCACCGGCCTTAGAGCTGGTTTTGATTGGAGAGACTTTATGTCTGCAAATACCCTTAAGATGATCCAAGACAGCGAAGCACGCTGGGTCGACCTGCGCTTTACTGATACCAAAGGCAAAGAACACCACGTAACGATACCTGCGCGCACTGTAGACGAAGACTTCTTCTCTGAAGGCCAAATGTTCGATGGTTCATCCATTGCTGGCTGGAAAGGCATCAACGATTCAGACATGATCATCATGCCAGACGACAGCTCTGCTGTATTAGACCCATTCACAGAACAAACTACAGTAAACGTGCGATGCGATGTTATTGAGCCCGCCACTATGCAAGGCTACGACCGCGACCCACGTTCAGTTGCCGCTCGCGCTGAAGAATACCTTAAGTCTACCGGTATTGGTGACACTGCATTCTTTGGCCCAGAGCCAGAATTCTTTGTCTTTGATGACGTAAAGTGGAAAGCCGATATGCAAGGCGCCATGTACGAAATAAACTCTGAAGAAGCCGCTTGGCAGTCTAACGCTACCATAGAAGGCGGTAATACGGGTCACCGGCCTGGCATTAAAGGCGGTTATTTCCCAGTCCCTCCAGTTGACTCCTCACACGACATGCGTGGCGCTATGTGTGACGCTATGGAAGCTATGGGTGTGGAAATAGAAGTACACCACCACGAAGTAGCAACGGCCAATCAAAACGAAATTGGTACGAAGTTCAGCACGTTAATTCGCAAGGCTGATGAAGTACAAATCATCAAGTACTGTGTCCACAACGTGGCGCACGCTTATGGCAAAACGGCTACTTTTATGCCTAAGCCAATTGTTGGCGACAACGGCTCTGGCATGCACGTTCACCAGTCTATTGCTAAAGACGGCGTTAACCTTTTTGCGGGTGACGGCTATGGTGGCTTGTCAGACATGGCACTTTACTACATTGGCGGTATTATTAAGCACGCTAGGGCGCTTAACGCTTTCACTAACGCCTCTACTAACGCATACAAGCGCCTAGTCCCAGGCTTCGAAGCCCCTGTTATGCTGGCTTACTCTGCCCGTAACCGCTCTGCTTCTATCCGCATTCCATACGTAAGCAACCCACGTGGGCGCCGCGTAGAAGTGCGCTTCCCTGATCCCACTGCAAACCCATACTTATGTTTCGCAGCCTTGTTGATGGCAGGCCTTGATGGTATTCAAAATAAAATCCACCCAGGCGATGCAGCCGACAAGGATTTGTATGACTTACCTGCTGAAGAAGCAGCAGCAATTCCAACAGTGGCTAGAAGCCTAGAAGAAGCCCTTGCTGCCTTAGAAGCAGATCGTGAATTCTTAACCCGTGGTGGCGTATTTACTGACGAAATGATCGACGCTTACATCGAACTTAAGAACGGTGAAGTAGAAGCAGTTAATAGTGTCACTCACCCAGTTGAGTTTGGCCTTTACTACTCTTGCTAGTCGCATAACCAAAGCCCTCCTCGGAGGGCTTTTTAAGCACACCCAACGCACTAATTTGGTGCGCCATAAAAAATCTGATGGAGTGCAATGCCTAAATTACTGCAAGCCCAACAAGCTCTGGCTAGTTTGGTTAACCATTTAACCACCGCCATCGTTTTACTTAACGCTCGCATGGAGATTGTGGCGCTCAATTTGGCTGCAGAAAATTTATTTCGAGTCAGTCAACATCAAATGCAGCTTGAACCCATTAGCAATTTGCTGTCCTTAGACCCTCTTCTTAAACAGCAGCTTGAGCATAGCTCAACCCACCAACAATCCTTCACTAGTCGCGACATCCAAATACAACAGGCTAATGGCCGCAGACTATCCGTAGACTTAAGCGTTACCACTGTAGATGAACAAGGTAGTTTAGCCTTAGAGATACAGCCGTTAGAGCGCGTCAAACGACTCACACAAGAAGCACGCATGACAACCCAACAGCAGGCGTCTTCTAATCTTGTGCGCAATTTAGCCCACGAGATAAAAAATCCATTAGGTGGCATTCGTGGTGCAGCCCAGCTGTTACAACGGGAACTTAACCCTTCGTTACACGAATTCACCGATATCATTATTTCTGAGGCTGACCGCTTAAGAGACCTTGTAGACCGTTTAGTTGGTCCTCAACGCCAAACTCAAAAGCAACGCTGCAATATTCATCAGATTTTAGACAAAATAGACCAGTTATTACGCGCAGAAGCAGGCGACCAAGTGCGACTAATACGGGACTATGACCCCAGCCTGCCAGAACTGCTCATCGACGCAAATCAAATGACGCAGGTCTTCCTTAATGTAGGCCGTAATGCCTTGCAAGCACTTATGGAGCACCAAGTTAGTGGTGGTCAAATTAGCCTTAAAACGCGAGCTGTTAGACGCTTTACCATTGGTCATACATGCCACCGCCTAGCCTGTTGTGTCAGCATAAGTGACAATGGGCCTGGCATTAATGCAGACCTTAAAGAAGACATCTTTTTTCCCCTAGTAACCCATCGTGCTCAAGGCACAGGGTTAGGTTTAAGCATCGCCCAAAGCCTTATACAGCAGCACCAGGGCCTAATTGAATGTGATAGCCAAAACGGCCAGACTTGCTTTAATATTTACTTACCCATGGAGAAGCTCCCATGAGCCACGATGTATGGATCGTAGACGATGACCACGCTATTCGTTGGGTGCTAGAACGTGCCTTACAGCAGGCGCAAATAAGCAGCCGCAGCTTTGAAGATGGCCAACAGTTGTTGGATGCACTCGAGCTTGACTCACCCAATTTAATTATTAGCGATATTCGCATGCCAGGCATTGACGGCCTTAGCTTATTGCAGCGGCTACAACAGCAGATTGAACATGTCCCTGTGATTATTATGACCGCTCACTCAGACCTGGACAGTGCCGTGGCGTCCTATCAAGGTGGCGCTTTCGATTATTTACCAAAACCATTTGATATCGATGACGCCGTAGGCTTAGTACAACGCGGTTTGCAACATGCCCAACAACAAGCAGGCGCTACTGCACCAGAACCCGCACCTGCCAGCGCCCAAATTATTGGTGAAGCCCCAGCCATGCAAGAAGTGTTTAGGGCTATTGGTCGCCTTTCACAGTCTAATATGACGGTTATGATTAATGGCGCTTCAGGCACTGGCAAAGAGCTTATTGCCCAGGCATTGCATCAACATAGCCCACGAGCTAACCAACCTTTTATTCCGCTAAACATGGCAGCTATCCAAAAAGACCTTATTGAGTCTGAGCTGTTTGGCCATGAAAAAGGGGCTTTTACAGGCGCAGTTAACCAACGTAAAGGCCACTTTGAGCAAGCACACGGAGGCACCTTACTGTTGGATGAAATTGGCGACATGCCTGCTGAAGCACAAACCCGATTACTAAGGGTACTGGCCGATGGTGAGTTTTATCGTGTTGGTGGCCATAACCTAGTTAAGGTGGATGTCCGCATTATTGCAGCCACTCACCAAGACTTAACCAAGCGAGTAGAACAAGGGTTATTCCGCGAAGACTTGTTCCACCGGCTTAACGTTATTCGTATACCACTACCAAACCTTAGCCAGCGCAGCGAAGACATTCCTGCTCTGGCAAGGCATTTTTTAGTAACTAGCGCTAAAGAACTTGCCGTAGAAACAAAGCAACTGTCCAGCGCTGCAGCAGAGCATTTACAAAAATTAGACTGGCCAGGTAATGTTCGCCAGTTAGAAAATGTGTGCCGTTGGTTAAGTGTCATGGGCAGTGGCAACCAAATATTGGTTAGCGATTTACCCCCAGAGTTACAAGAGCACACGACTAAGGCTAGTGGAGAACAAAACTGGCAAGATTCGTTATCAAAATGGGCTAAAAAAGAGCTACAGTTTGGCCAGCAGCAGCTTTTGGGTAAGGCTCTACCTGCGTTTGAGATTGTGATGATACAAGCCGCACTTAAACATACCCATGGCCGCCGCAGAGAAGCTGCAGAATTATTGGGTTGGGGCAGGAACACCCTCACCCGAAAAATCAACGAATTAGGGCTTTAGTCGCCATTGACATAGATTTAGTGATTACATCATACTCAATTATGTAATCAAGTTTAGCCCCGTAAATGGGCATAACAGCTAACACATAGATACTGATAGAGACCTAAAATACCATGTTGCATGTTGTGCTTTTTGAACCAGAAATTCCACCTAATACAGGCAACATTATTCGCTTATGTGCCAATACGGGGTTTCAATTACATTTAATTGAACCGTTAGGTTTTAAGTTAGAAGATAAGGCGCTAAGGCGAGCAGGATTGGATTATCACGAATGGGCCCGTATGAAGGTGCACAAGAACTACGATGCTTTTTTTGCTAGCGTGAAGCCTAGAACCATCTATGCGATGACCACAAAGGGCAGTGATTGCTTTAGCAAGGCAAAGTTTAAAAAGAATGATGCGTTATTGTTTGGCCCTGAAAGCCGAGGCCTACCCGAGGAAATTAGAGCAAGGTGTGACGCTAGAATTCGCCTACCCATGACAAAAGAAAGCCGCAGCTTGAATTTATCAAACTGTGCAGCAATTACTGTCTATGAAGCATGGCGCCAACTTAACTACGAAGGCGCCAACTAGGCAACAAAATCAGTGCGTTTGTTCGGGTTCAGCTTCGCCTGCTTCAGCTGCTTCAGCTGCTTGTTCAGCCTGCTGTGCTATGCTCTGGGCATACAAAGCATCAAAGTTAACTGGCGCTAGCATTAGCGCTGGGAAACTGCCTCTTTGCACTAAACTATCAATCGCTTCACGGGCATACGGGAATAAGATGTTAGGGCAAAAAGCACCCAATACCTGACCCATAGACTCTTTAGGCACGTTAGCAATGTGGAACAAACCTGCTTGGTGAACTTCGGCTAAATAAACGGTCTTATCTTCCGCTTTAGCAGTGATGGTAATGCGCAAAACTACCTCAAAACTAGTTTCATTAAGCTGACGAGCTTGGCTATTTAAATCCACACCTACTTCTGGCTTCCACTCTGCAGTAAAAGACTGAGGTGAATTAGGCGACTCAAAGGACAAGTCTTTCAAATACACGCGCTGAATCATAATTTGTGGCTGCTCATTCACTTCTGCAGCTGCTGCGCCTTTTTCTTCTTCGCTCATACTTAATTCTCTTTAATAAATTCTATGGAGTAGTGCTTCGTTTATGAAACAGCTAACAAGGAGTCTAGTTTTTGCTGACGATCCAGCATATGTAATTCGTCACACCCACCAATAGCATTGCCATTAATGATAATCTGCGGCACTGTGCGTCCACCTGTAGATTGCATCATTTGTTGACGCAGATCATTACGTCCATCAACACTAATTTCTTGATAGGCTGCACCTTTGCTATCAAGCAACCGTTTAGCACGGAAACAAAACCCACATAGGCTAGAACTGTATATTATTACCTGCGCTTTCACTTGGTCTGTCATTGCTGGCTCCTCAATTTTAGCCTTTTATTTACGCACAAGTGGCAAATTCTGCCCTGTCCATTCAGCCATACCACCAGCCATACGATGAACGTTGGTGTACTCCGCTTTTTTTAGCACATTGGCTGCACTGGAAGAGGTTTGACCTGTCTTACATATTATAACAATGGGTTTATCTTTGTGGTTTTCAAGCTCTGACATGCGTTTCGTTAAATCAGCAAAGGGAATGTTCTTAGAACCAATGACGCGCCCAGCATTAAAGTCTGCAGGAGTTCGGATATCAAGCAGCAAAGCGTCTTCGCCATTAGCTAAAACTGTGGCTTGTTGCGGAGAAACAGACGGAGCAGCCTTGCGCCGCTCTGTGATCAATAACACCGATAATGTCAGCAGTAAGGCCAACACCATTTCCCAGTGACTGATTGCAAATTCGAGGTAACGTTCCATAAGCTTTATTATTCCCAACGATTAATAGGTTCTGGGCCGCCATAAGGACGACATTCGGCGGCATTATACGCCATAGCATGGATAAATTGGGGGCGGACTGCTAAAATATCAAGGCCCATTTGCCAATAACAGACACCATGACCACTTCTAGCCCAAAAGCCCTCATCATTCTTGACGGATGGGGACAAAACGAATTATCTTCTTCCAATGCCATTAAAGCAGCAAACACCCCTACCTGGGATGCGCTGTTAACAAATCACCGCCACGCCTTAGTAGGGACCTCTGGTGCTGACGTAGGCCTACCCGATGGCCAAATGGGCAACTCCGAAGTAGGCCACATGAATATTGGTGCTGGCCGAGTGGTGTATCAAAATTATACCCGTATTGGTAAAGCCATTGAAGATGGAGACTTTAATACTAACCCGGTCATCCTGTCTGCTATTGATAAAGCCGTAGCCAACGAGGGCACTGTTCATGTTTGTGGCTTGTTGTCTGATGGTGGTGTGCACAGCCATCAGGACCATTTATTCGCTACCTGCCAGTTAGCCTATGACCGCGGTGCCAGAGCAATTGTTGTGCACGCATGGCTAGATGGCAGAGACACCGCACCAAGCTCTGCGCAGGGGTACATACAAGCTCTCATGGATGCCTTAGAGCCATTAAGTGGGCGTATTGGCAGTTTGTGTGGCCGTTATTTTGCCATGGACCGAGACCAGCGCTGGGAGCGTATCGAAAGTGCATACCGCGCAATGCGTTACGGTGAAGCAGAGTATGAATGCTTATCAGCTCTGGGTGCATTACAAGAAGCCTACTTAAATAACCACACCGATGAGTTTGTTCCTGCTACGGTAATTTTAGACCAACACGGCCAGCCTGCTACCATAAAAGACGGTGATGCTATGATTTGTGTCAACTTCAGACCCGATCGCACACGCCAAATTACGCAGGCATTTGTAAATGAAGAATTTGGCAATTTTGATCGGGGAGAGCCCCTAGATCTGGCTGAATTTGTAATGATGACTCAATACAGTGCCAATATAGATACCGCCTGTGCTTTCCCACCTAGTGCGGTGAAAAATGATCTCGGTGAAGTAATGGCCAACCATGGAAAAACGCAGTTACGCATTGCCGAAACTGAAAAATATGCCCATGTCACCTTCTTTTTTAGTGGCGGGCAAGAGGCCCTTTACCAAGGCGAAAGCCGTGAGCTTATTCCTTCACCAAACGTGGCCACTTACGACTTACAGCCAGAAATGAGTGCGCCGGAGCTAACTGACAAATTAGTTGCCGCCATTGAAGGCTGTAAATATGACCTAATCGTATGCAATTTTGCTAATGCGGATATGGTAGGACACACAGGAAAATTTGACGCAGCAGTTAAGGCTGTTGAAGCAATAGACGCCTGTCTTTCACGCATTGTTTGCGCTTTGGAAAAAGTGGATGGTGAGGCATTAATTACTGCAGACCACGGCAACGTAGAACTAATGATCAACCCGACTACGGGCCAACCTCATACAGCCCACACCTTATGGCCTGTGCCGTTAGTTTATGTGAGTAGCAGAAACAGCAACGCCAAACTTTCTTCTGGTGTACTAGCAGACATAGCCCCAACTCTGCTGCACTTAATGAACCTAGAGCAGCCCAAAGAAATGACTGGCCATAACTTGGTGGAATTTAGCTAAATTGCGTTTTATTATCAACTTAACCTGTGGCTTGCTGCTGCTAATAAGCTCAGGACTGTCTGCCAACACTGAGCAACAAGTGCAGCAAAAAATGCAGCAGTTGCAAAGCGATATTGGTAGCCTACAGTCCTGGCTTAACGCTGCACAAAATCAAGCTTCCGAGCTGCAAAAACAGCTGCGCATGCATGAACAAAACATCAGTGGCCTTAAAAAAGCCATAAAGAAAAACCAACAAGGCAGCAAAAATTCAGCAACCCATCTGGCCAAATTACAACAACAAGCTAGCCATTTTCAAGATGCCCTAGCCGAACAAGAGCTACAACTAAGTAGGCAATTAAAAAGCCAGTATCAGCAAGGTAAAAACTCAGCTGCTAATCTTTTGCTCAGTTTAGATAATCCTTCTACAGTTGCTCGGAATATGGCTTATTACCGGTACTTAAACCAAGCAAGTGCTGAACAAATGGCAGCTTATCGCCAAACCTTAAACAGCCTCGCATTAGTGCAACAAGAGCAAGCTGATATTACACTAGAACTGCAACGCAGTGCCCGATTGCTGCAGGCCCAAAACCAAAGCTTAAAACAAGCAAAAGCTAAACTTGCCGATAACATTAAGCGCTTAAAAAACAAGCAAGCTTCGAAGGCCCAGCGTTTAAGTATTGCCAAAGCCGATCAACTGCAAGCCCAAGAGCTATTAGAGCAAATTCAAATAGCCATTGCTAAAGCCAATATCAAAGTAGCTGACACGCCACTGATTGACGCAAAAGGTAAGCTCCCTTGGCCTATCAAAGGTAATGTACTTAACCGTTTTGGGGTATCGCAAGCTAGCTATCCATTAAGCCAGCAAGGCTGGTTAATAGCTGCACCAGAGGGTTCAGACGTCGTCGCTATCCATGGCGGGCAAGTGGTTTTTTCTGATTGGTTAAAAGGTTATGGATTGGTTATTATTGTGGATCATGGGGATAGCTTTTTAAGCCTATATGGGCAAAATCAAGCCTTGTATTTGTCTGTAGGAGATTACGCTGTGGCACAGCAGCTTATCGCTAGTAGCGGTAAATCTGGCGGTAACACTGAAGCTGCGTTATATTTTTCTTTGAGGCAACAGGGCAAACCCTTAAATCCTAAACAATGGTTGCAATAAAATTAAGCTATGCGCATTAGATTGAATAAGCTCACCTCTCAACTTCAGTTTAGCCAACGTTTTTTTGGCCTAGTACTAGCACTTGTATGTGGTGCATTACCCTGCACGAATACCTTAGCCGCAGTGCACGCCCAGCAGCCCCCTGTGCCATTAGCTGCGTTACAGTATTTTGTGGCGGTATATGAACGCATTCGGCTAAAACACGTAGAGGCCAAGACCGATGAAGAGTTATTGCAACTTGCCCTTGAAGGCCTAATTTTAAAACTTGACCGCTTTTCTAGCTACTTAGATGCCGAAGAGATGGCTCGCCTGCAACAAGATACCCAAGGGGAATACACTGGCATAGGGGTTGAACTGGTGCCAGAAGGCGACTACATTCGAGTGGTCACCCCGATCGATGATGGCCCTGCATACCGTGCTGGAATACTCCCTGGAGATTGGATCACTCACGTTCAAGGCAAGACCGTTAAGGGGCTCGATGTGCATGCCATAGATGAGCTAATGACTGGAAGCGCCGGAACTGAGGTAACCCTCATTATATTACGTAAAGGTGAAACACTTAACTTCGCCTTAACCCGCGAAATTATATCCACACAAAGTGTTCGCAGTGAACTAATGCGAAGTAAAGTAGGGTATTTACGCATTAGCCTGTTCCAAAATAATACTGGGCAAGACTTAGTAGAGCAAATGCAGGCTCTGAAGTTGGCTGGTGCAGACCGTTGGTTATTAGACTTAAGAAATAATCCCGGGGGCACCCTAGGGGCAGCAGCAGACGTGGCTGATGCATTTTTAACCGCAGGCGTCATCGTGACTACAAAGGCACGGCAAGCAAGTAGTAACATGCGTTTTGATGCCAAAGCCATAGACCCTAGCGAAGGCTGGCCTTTGGCTATTCTTATTAACAACGGAAGTGCTTCGGCATCAGAAATTGTGGCTGGCGCCATAAAAGATCATCAACGTGGCCAGCTAGTGGGTGACACTAGCTTTGGCAAGGGCTCAGTGCAGTCTGTTATCACACTGCCTCAAGGCGCAGGCGTTAAACTAACCACGGCATATTACTACACACCTGACGGCCACAATATCCACCTAAAAGGCATACAACCAGACATCATCCTAAGTAACACGGATGCAAAGGACGACCAGCAGCTTGCTGCTGCACTAGACCTGCTTAGCCCTTTAGATGCTAAAAAATAAAATGTCTCTTACGCCTGTTCAGCTGCCTAAGTGCATTAAATCAATTCTTTACTGTTTTATGTGGGGCCTGTTTGTACCTGTTATCGTATTTACGCCTATTATAAAAGCAGACGTGTTTCAGCCCTCTATGGTGATTATCATAGACGACCTAGGTTATAACCTTGCCAACGGGCTACGTGTTGTAAATCTGCCTGGGCCCATTACCTTGGCGGTAATGCCCCACACCCCCCACGGTGCTTTGTTAGCCCGCAAAGGCGCCGCAGCAGATAAACAAATAATGCTCCACGTACCGATGCAAAACCATGCAGGTTTAAGACTTGGCCCAGGCGGCCTCACTTTAGATATGGACGAAACCCAATTTAAACAGGTATTAAGAGCGAATGTGGCTAGCGTGCCTTATGCAGAGGGGCTAAACAACCACATGGGTAGCGCCTTAACTGAGCAGGCCCTGCCCATGAAATGGACTATGGATGTAGCCAACGAATTAAATTTATTTTTTGTAGATAGCCGCACAAGTGCCGCTAGCATTGCTTGGCAACAGGCTATAGATCAAGCCGTTCCAGCACTGACAAGAGATGTATTTTTAGATAATGATACCGACATAGAGGCGCTAGAGATGCAGTTTCAAAGAGCCATAACCATCGCTAACGAACATGGGTTTGCCGTTCTTATCGGCCATCCCTACCCAGCCACAGCAGCGTTTTTAAGCAAGTCTCTTAGCAGGCTAGATGAAGCCGGTATCAAGCTTGTCTCAGCATCAGCATTAATCTGGCAGCTACAGCCGCATCTCAATGCCCTTTGAAGACATATACTGCTTCGCTTGAGGGATGGTGTATTCGTTAAAGTGAAATATACTAGCGGCTAAAACAGCATCAGCCTTGCCGTCAATCACCCCCTCTACCAAGTGGTCTAAGTTGCCCACACCACCAGAAGCAATAACAGGCACAGACACAGCGTCGCTAATAGTGCGTGTTACCCCTAAATCATAGCCATTTTTAACGCCATCTTGATCCATGCTAGTCAGTAGGATCTCACCGGCGCCATAATTCACCATTTTAATCGCCCATTCCACCGCATCAATACCTGTAGGCTTACGACCGCCATGGGTAAAAATTTCCCACCGAAGCACTTCCCCTGGGCCACTCACTTGCTTAGCGTCTATAGCAACCACAATACACTGAGCACCAAAACGGTCTGCAGCTTGTTGCACAAAATCTGGGTTAAATACTGCAGCAGAGTTAATACCTACTTTGTCTGCCCCCGCATTGAGCATGCGGCGAATATCTTCACAGGTTCTAATCCCCCCACCTACAGTGAGGGGGATAAACACTTCACTGGCCATCTTTTCAACCGTGTGAACCATGGTGTCACGGTTTTCATGGGTGGCACCTATGTCTAAAAAAGTAATCTCATCAGCACCCTGTTCATTGTAGCGTTTAGCCACTTCTACAGGATCCCCAGCGTCTCTGATATCAACAAACTGCACGCCTTTAACAACCCGACCGTTGTTCACATCTAAACAGGGAATAATACGTTTGGCTAAGCCCATGGGAGTTTCCTTAGAATAGGTAGCTGTTAACTTTGAGCGTCACAATAAGATTGTGCTGCGGCCAAATCTAACGTGCCTTCATAAATAGCCCGGCCTGTAATAGCACCTACAATACCATCTGCGGCAACCGCAGCAAGCGCATGCACATCGCTCATATTAGTCACACCACCCGAGGCAATTACTGGGATTCCAGCTTCCCTGGCCAAATGGCGCGTAGCCTCTACGTTAACACCCTGCATCATGCCATCGCGGGCAATGTCTGTGTACACAATAGAGCTTACCCCATCATTACGAAAACGCTTCGCTAGGTCTACTGCCTTAATGTCGGTCACCTCTGCCCAGCCCTCTACGGCAACCATGCCATCGCTAGCATCTAAGCCCACTATAATACGGCCTGGAAAATCTCGACATGCTTGGGTAACAAAGTCTGGGTCTCTTACCGCTTGAGTACCAATAATTACATATTCAACGCCCGCCTGCAGGTAGGCCTCTATAATGTCTAGATTACGAATGCCCCCACCAATTTGAATCGGTAACTTAGGGTGCGCCATAGCAATGGCCTTAACAATATCACCATTCACAGGGTTACCCGCAAACGCACCGTTTAAGTCTACCAAATGCAATCTTCTGCAGCCCGCAGTTACCCATTGGCTAGCTACGGCAACTGGGTCTGTGGAGAACACCGTAGATTCATCCATACGGCCTTGGCGTAGGCGCACACATTCACCATCTTTTAAATCGATGGCTGGAATCATTAATAAAGGGGATTGAGACATAGACTATTTACGGTAGCGTTTAACTACCGTCCCACTGTAAGAAGTTTTGTAAAAGTTTAAGGCCTGCCGAGTGGCTTTTTTCTGGGTGAAACTGAACGGCAAAGAGGTTTTCCCTAGCCAAGGCCACATCGAATTCAAGACCATAGCTGCAGGTAGCAGCCACTAGTTCACGCGTTTGAGTGCGCACGAAATAACTGTGCACAAAGTAAAAACGGCTATTGTTGTCTATGCCAGTCCATAGCTTGTGGGGCTTTTGCTCTACTTGGTTCCACCCCATGTGAGGTACCTTTAAATGAGCTGCTTGCACACTAGGTTGGTCACCAAAGAAAGACACATCGCCTGGCAGTTGGCCTAAACAATCTACGCCGCCATTTTCGCTTGAACGCTGCATAAGGGCCTGCATGCCCACACAGATCCCTAACATCGGCTTCTTGCCCATTTGATCAGCTACAATCTGATCAACCCCCAAACGCTTAATTTCGGCCATACAATCACGAATGGCCCCCACACCTGGCAACACAACCCTATCACAGGCTTCAATTTTAGCTGCATTGCTAGTGACATAAACGCGAGTATCAGGGCAAACGTGTTCTAGGGCCTTGGCAACAGAATGTAAATTCCCCATGCCATAGTCAATGACTGCAATAGATTTCATAAGGCGCCTATAAGCTACCTTTAGTAGAAGGCATCATTCCTGCCATACGTTCGTCGGCACTTAGAGCCATGCGTAACGCACGTCCAAATGCCTTAAATACAGTTTCTGCTTGGTGATGAGCATTTTTGCCACTTAGGTTATCAATGTGCAAAGTAAGCTTGGCATGGTTTACAAAACCACGGAAAAACTCATCAAACAAGTCCACGTCAAAGCCACCAATGCGACCACGGGTGTATGACACATGATTAAACAAGCCTGGCCGGCCAGAAAAATCTAACACCACGCGAGATAGAGCCTCATCAAGCGGCACATAGGCAGACCCATAACGAGTGAGGCCTTTTTTATCACCCACTGCTTTATCTAAGGCCATGCCCAAGGTAATGCCCAAATCTTCCACTGTGTGGTGCGCATCAATGGCTAAATCACCATGAGCAACAATATCTAAGTCAATCAATCCATGACGCGCAACCTGCTCCAACATATGGTCTAAGAAAGGCAGCCCAGTAACACAACTGAACTTGCCGGTGCCGTCTAAATTTACACTGACTTTAATCTGAGTTTCTAGGGTATTCCGTTCTACAGTGGCGGTACGTGCCGACATGAGGTGTCCTCGCGTTTAAGTAATAGGTAAAGCTACACAATAGGCAGAGATTATACGGCCTTTAGCGGCTAATTTACAAAGAACAAACGCACCTAAAAGCGATAAAACAATTGTATACTCAGCATTAACCTCATTTGCTCACCCATAAGCTCCAATTAATGACTACAACTAACTCTTTTGCTGAACAATTGCTCACATGGTTCGACCAACACGGCCGCAAACACCTGCCTTGGCAAAAAAACCGCACTGGTTATCGGGTGTGGGTGTCTGAGATTATGTTACAGCAGACCCAAGTCATCACGGTTATCCCCTACTTTGAACGTTTTATGGAGCGATTCCCCACAGTAAAAGACTTGGCCCAAGCCCAAAGTGATGACGTACTTAGCCTTTGGACAGGGCTGGGTTATTACAGCCGGGCGCGTAACCTGCATGCCAGTGCCATAGCTATTACTGAGCAACACCAAGGTAATGTGCCAGCAGACCTAGACGCCCTTATAGCGCTCAAGGGTATCGGCAGATCTACCGCAGGTGCCATTATTAGCCAGGCCTTTAACAACCCAGGGGTTATATTAGACGGCAACGTAAAGCGCCTACTCACTCGTTTATACGCCATAGAGGGATGGCCTGGCCAAAGTCACTTAGATAAACAACTGTGGCAAATAGCCACAGACCTAATGCCAACCCAACGCAACGCCGATTACACTCAAGCCATCATGGACATAGGCGCCACCATCTGCAAACCCAAGCAGCCTTTGTGTGTGGCCTGCCCCATGCAAGAGGGCTGCCATGCGTTAGCACAAGACAAAGTGGCCTCTATTCCTACACCTAAGCCTAAAAAGGTATTACCTCACAAAACTATTAGTGTGTTATTGCTTAAAACACAGCAAGGCCAAACTCTGCTAGAACAGCGGCCCAGCACAGGCATTTGGGGTGGGCTTTGGAGCCTGCCAGAATTTGTAGACCTTAAGGCACTGCAAACCCAGCTTGCCTTAAATGGTTTACCCACAAACACTAGCCCTATTACACCTATTAAACACATATTCAGCCACTACAAGCTTACTATAGAGCCTCACCTTTTAGTGCTAGATAATGCCTCAAAAAAAGTTTCAGAAAAGAATAAAAGTCAGTGGTACGATCCACAACAACTGCATACAATAGGGTTAGCTACTCCGATCAAAAAACTACTCGAGAAAACCCAATGACCCGCACCGTTTTTTGCACCAAGTATAAAGCCGACATGGAAGCTATGGATCGCCCACCTTACCCAGGCGCTAAAGGCCAAAAGCTATTTGAAACCTTGTCTAAACAGGCATGGCAAGACTGGCTGGCACACCAAACCATGCTCATTAACGAAAAGCACTTAAACATGATGGATCCAGAAAGCCGCGCTTACTTGCAAGGCGAACTGGATAAATTTGCCTCTGGTGATCATTACGACCAAGCGGAAGGCTATGTTCCACCTTCAGGTGACTAAAACGCCACAAGAATAAAGAAAATAACCAAATTTCAGCAACTTATTGTTGACAGGAAAATTCAAAACGGGTTTAATACGGCCCTCTTCTTGGTCGCTCAACAGCGTGCAACCAGCACAGAAGAAAGCACACAGTATAGCCCGGATAGCTCAGTCGGTAGAGCAGAGGATTGAAAATCCTCGTGTCGGCGGTTCGATTCCGTC
>DCAT01000172.1 GCA_002312935.1 Oceanospirillaceae bacterium UBA1126
CTGTTTTCATCAGCAGGGTCACCTATTAAAGGTAGTTTATCTTTTATGGTTACGCCCATTACGCGGGTTGAAACCCAATGGTTTTGTGCCTGTTCGTATGCCAGTGCTTGCAACTCATCTAAAAGTGCTTCTGCCTGCTCTTGGCTGGCGTCAATAATGCGGGTTGCAAGATGGTTTTCTGGTAGCTGCCCATTCAATTGATATTCTTCTCTAACGGCTTTGCACGCCTCTGGCTCATGAGACAAGACCGCAGCTAACATGTGCTGACGCAATTTATACTCAACTAATTTAGAGCTATCAAAGGGCTCATCATCATCTAGTTCTAAGTCATAATCGTGTAAATATAAGCCTAAACTTTCATTAGCAAACGTACGGCCAGGGTTTTCTAAAAACCGCACTAGACCATTCACAGTTAACGCTTTTAAATGATCAGATGGGCCTACAACACTGTGATCTTCATTCGAACTCTTAGCTTGCAACAAACGTAACCAAGAGGTCTCAAAGCTAGGGTTAGATAACGGGTTAAAGTTATCTTTGCTAAAGCTATGCAAAGGTAGTTGCCGAAGCTTTGAATCAGCCTGTGTTGGATTAAAGTTCCACCCATACCCTCGGGTAAGGTAGTCCATCAATTCAGACAAAACCAAACTGGGTTGGCGTGGGGAGTTATTTTTACTATCCACGCCTTGATAACTGAAGTACAAACAAGACCGGGCACTGATCAAAGCTTCCAAAAATAAGTAGCGGTCATCACCGCGGCGCGAACGGTCACCCACCCTGCGCTCTTCTTGGGCCATTAAGTCAAAGTCTAAAGGTTTAGATTGTCTAGGGTACTGCCCATCATTAAGCCCCAACATTGCAACTACCTTAAATGGAATGCTGCGCATAGGCACCATAGAGCAAAAGGTGATTTTCCCAGTAATGAAGGCTTGGCTACTGCTTGCTACAGACAGTTTTTGGGTTAAGCTGTAGCGCACCACTTCTAAGGTAATGGTTTGACTATAATCAACTTGTTCTACCCACATAGCCATATTACCAATAGCCGTTGTTAGCCACTCCTTGGCCTGCTCTTCGTTACGCTGCAAGGTTTGGTCATCGGCGAAAAACTCATCTATCATACCCGTAAGATAGCCGCGCCAAGCGAGGCCTGAACGAGCAGTGTTAAGGTTTTTTGCATGCCCCTGCAACTGTTCAAGCACTTGCATTAAACGGCCTAAAAGCACCGCTTGGCTGCCCTCTACATCGGCTAGCAACCAGTCATTTTGATACTTTTTTGACTCATCACCTTGAGCAAAACCAAGCAATAAACGCTTAAGCCCCCAAGACCAACTATAGGTGCTTGTAGACTCGTCTTGACCCAAAGTGCTGGCTTTATGACGCTCATCCAAGCCCCAATGCACACACGCATTAGCTAGCCACACTGCAATAATTTCAAGCTCAGCTGGGTCTATACCAAACTTTCGTTGTATCGCTGGCAAGCGTAAAAAGTCTAATATAAAAGACACTTGGAACCGGCTATCTGGCAATTGCAGAAGTTGCAAGTAAGCGGCTACAAGAGGCTCTGAGTCTTGCGGCTTGCGGTCGGCGATAGAGCATGGTAATTGTGGCGTTTCAGTTTTATTGGCATCATACCAAGACCCAAACTGCCTGCCTTGGGTGTCAAATACAGCACCTACGTAGGCAGCATAGTCTTCTACTTGCGGGCACATGACTAAAATATCACTTGGTTTAAGGGCAGGGTCTTGTTGAAACTTGCCAAGCAACCAGTCGTGTAAGCCTTGTAACTCTCTTAAGGCACTGGAACCGTTTGTAAAAACAAGGCTGTCATCTACTTTTTTATGGCTATGTTCACGGGCATCTTCAAGGTGCAAAATGTCTTGTTGAAGCTGTTGTAGGGTAGACAAATCTGCACTGGAACTAACAGGGGCAGCTTCTTCAAAGGCATCAATATTATAACTATCTTGCTGCTGCAGTAGGCGGAAAAACTCTTTGCCTTGGCTGCCTAAATTAGCTAATAAGGGGTTGCCACCATCAACTAGCACGTTATCGTCTTGCTGCGCTAACCAATGCTTTAGGTGCGTAGCCGCAATGGCTTTTTCAGACTGAATATGGCCCCAATATTCAGCACAAGGATTAAGGTGAAATATATGCACCTGCGTATGCTGAGCTAAGGCCGAAAAAACCTCTAACGTAGCTGGCGCCATAGTATTTAAAGCAAACAGAAAAATTTGTTTTGGCAGCTGTTGATGTTTAGGCCCTGTTAGTTGAGAAAGCGCGTGTATTAACCTGCGCTGTATATCTATGGGGTGGCGCCCATCTTGCTGGCATAACATAGCCCACAGCTGAGCTTGCCAATGTTCTGAGCTGTCTTCTATTTGCCATTGATTGAGCCAATCGGGACGGTAGAGAATATACTGCTCGAAAAGGTCAGCCAGCGCGCTGGCTAGTTGAAAGCGCTTTAAAAGGTCTGCAGGTGCTTTTGTTTGGTCTAGCGGCGCTGATTGCCAGTAGCGATTAGCCTGAGAGAATGCAGAATTAGTCAGTATCACATCACTCGCCAATAGATCATCAATTCGCCAAACTAGGGCCTCTCGCTGATAAGGTGGTTGCTGAGGCACCTGAGCATCACCTAATAACTGCCGGGCTAATTGCCAAACAAACTTTCCAGGCAAAGGGTAGTCAATGTTCATCGCAATGCCGTTTTTCTTGGCTAATTGCGTATTAAGCCAATGCTGCATGCCCGTGTTTTCAACGATAACTTGAGCAGAATCTAATACCCCAGAAGCACCGCCAGATTGCCCAAGAGTTAACACGTGGTTCAGTAATACAGCCAGATCTTCTAGCCTGTTTGCTGGGTATACCATGAGTTGTTTTGCTACAGCCATCCACCTAATTCCTTGTGTATTAACTTATTTTTCAAGCATTGCTGGCCATAAGCCATTATAAACTTTGAGTTATTTGCACCGTAACATGTAGGTCATCAGTACTTAAGTGCACCTGATCTTCTTCAATAATGCAGCTCAAGTTCATCGTTTTAACCAACACATTTTCTAACGAAGACGCAGTGTCCACATCAATGTGAAACACCTTTACTTTTTTGTTGGCAGATAAACTAGCGCGATTTTTCTCTAACCAAATGTCAGCTTTATTATCATGATAGGTATAAATAGTCACCTGCTGAGCTTTACCACTAGCTTGGCGAATACGTTTTTCATCTGGCATGCCCAGTTCGATCCAATGCACAATATTTCCAGTTAAATCTCGCTGCCACAAGTCGGGTTCCTCTACTGAACTAATGCCCTTTGTTAGTTCAAGGTCTTCATGTGCAGCATGCAAAAAGGCAATGAGGCGACACATTAATCGGGTTTCATTTTCAGACGGATGTTTTGCGATGGTTAGGCTGTAATCAGCGTAATGATGACTATTAAGGTTGGATAAGTTTAAATTTGCCTTATAAATGGTAGCACCTATGGCCATAATTTTTCTCTATGCGAAGTGTTAATAATACGTCTGGTAAAACCAATGATAGACTATCACGAACCCCCCACTTGAAGTGAGCCAAAAGCAGAAGGTTCAATGCTATTTTAGGTATCAACTACTGCTCTTAAAAATCTAAAAGTTATTACTACCCTTTAATCTGCTCTAATGAATTACATGCCAATACGCGAACTGAGTAATAAATTGGTCTCTGTGGTTTCAACCCCACTCACTTGGCGAATTTTTGACAGCGCTGTATCAAAGCTTTCTAGGTTTGAAGCTCTAATTTCAACTGCCAAATCCCAACGTCCACTAGTGGTGTATATTTTGCTTACTTCAGGGATGAGTTTCATTGCAATAATGCCACTTTCTTCTAAATTAGGTGCCGTAGTAATCATTACCCACCCACGTACTTTTTTATTAAAAAAGTCTTTTTTTACCACTGCGACATACCCTGTAATTACGCCACTAGATTCTAATTTTTCTATACGTTTAGTTACTGTGGCTCTTGTTATTCCTAACGCTTTGGCCATATTTTGAACTGACATACGGCCGTCTTTTTGCAACAAACTAACAATAGCTTGGTCTTTGCTGTCTAGGAATTCTGACATTAGGTATTTTTCTCCCATACTTGTTAAATAATCATAAATTTTACTTTTTGAATAAAATTCAAAACATAATGATCTTTTTATGATAAATATAAACATAATTTGCACTTACATTAACACATAAAGTGCAATAAACTTAACCTATTGTTAATTGGCGTACAATTTATGTAGGCTATAAAAAGTGAGGTCACACCAATGACTGCTAAACAAAGTGAATGCGTAACCATTGCAGAGGTTAAGGCCATCAGTGGCGATTTGGTCGCGATGGAATTTTTAGCAAGGCGTTTTTTTGAAGGCAGAGGAGTGGTTCAGAGCTTTCAGAAATCTTATTACTGGTCAACAATTGCGCTAAGCGAAGGTGTAACCTACTTAACTACCTTAAATCAGTTTGCTTCAAAGAAGTTAACCAAAGAAGAAAGAGTGGGTATAGAAGCCGATCTAAGCCTCATTAAATAAATGGCCGATCACTACAAAAAAACTGCATAGCACATGCCATAAGTACTGCAATCAAAATATAGGTGGTTTTACACCCGCTAAAATAGGCAAGTTAATATAAAGGCTTATAAAGGGTGGGTATTTTCTAAAAAAAATTGAAGTTAATCGCCATAGGTATAAATTTAGCGTGCTGCTAATGAGGTGCTATAACTGTGACGGAGAGCTAAAAATATTGATTCTTAGGCGGCAACGAAACAAGAAAAGAAGTAACGGCATAGTGCTAAAGTTCACAATAACTAAAGACTGTGAACGTTATACCAAATAGCAGGTATGGCTTTGAAAAACCACTTAAAGCCAACTTTAATTGGCATCAAAAAAGCATCTTTTGTAAAGCACCTAAGCCCACATGTTGCACTAATAGGGCTAAAACTACTTAACCTTGCACTGCGGGGTTTGATCAACGACTGACTTACCTGATGCCAACCTAAGTGCACGCTCCTCATCAACAACAGCTTGAGGGAATTGGCCCATAAAACAGCAGCACACATTTTCATCAATCATTGTTCTAGGCCCATGCGGGTGCGCAATGTGTCTATACGGTGCATGTGTATGCCCATGCCCAGAATGACTATGCCCTGCTTCCTTTTGGTGCGGATGCCCATGGCTATGGACGTGACCATGTGAATGAGCTTTTAAATCAGTCTCTTCCTTAGGCTGAAACTCTGCATGGTGGTGGTGAACCGTAACTTCACCAGCCGCTAACCTAGCTTGAAATTTTTCCATAAGGCCATCGTTAACTGCCGGTTGAGACACTGTTTCTTCAATCCTTTCAACAAAGGTGTTGATAACATGAGATTGGTCACGCAGGTAATCTGCAACGTGGAAACTAACGCCAGGATGATCAGCAGAAACTTTTTCAATGTAGCCGTGGATACGGCCAATTAACTTACCTGAAAAAAGAAAATATGGGGCCACCACTATTTTCTTAAAGCCAAGCTTCAATGCCATTTCCAACCCCCTACCCACCGAGGGAAAAGTGACCCCGGAGTAAACTGTTTCACACCAACCAAAACCCATATTTTCTGCCACAATGCGGGTTAATTTTGAAACCTCTGCATTAGCTTGTGAAACAGACGTACCTCGACCCACCACCACTAGCATGGTGTCATATAAGTCACCAGGTTTTGGCATTTCAGTTAGGTCTACAGCTTCCATAATTCTATGTTGAAAGGCCATGATCATTTCGTCATGTAAACCAAGCTCTTTACCGTATTTGATGGTAAGCGCAGGATTTTTTTGCATATAAGTAGTTAATACTGATGGGATATCATTTTGCGCGTGGGTAGCTGAAAACAACATGCCAGGCACTGCATAGATATTAGTGATACCCTTTGAAATTAAACGATCCAACGCCATGTGAATATTGGGCGATGAGTATTCCAAAAAACCATATTCAACCTCTAGGCTGGGGAATCTAGCACGCAATCCAGCAGCCAGCAAACTGAACTCTTCTTCAGCAATTTTGGCTCTACTACCATGACCACAAATAATGATTCCAGAATTTTCGGGTAAAGAATTTAATAATGACATGTGGATCTCCTTTGGCAGCCGATTATACAGTCTGATAGGCAAGGTTAAATACCCAGTACGTCAAATAATTTCTCATTTGCGCCGAGCTAGTTCACGGATTAGTTGTTGCGATTGGAGCTGTAGCCATAAAAATATCAATCATCTAATAGGTTACATTTATAATTGAATTAAGTGCGAGAGCAGGCTAGGTAGTGAGCTTAAATCAGTTAGCTTTTAAAACATAGTTTTAATTTTTAGGTATCGGCTGTTAGCACACCACCATACCGCCGGAAGCATTGTTCACGGATACACAAGCAACTTAAGTTCACGCATATGCTAAAGGACTCATTAGGTAGCAGCCTAATTCAACTAAACCATTGAATAAATGCTTTATTATTTAGTAATAAAGACGTGTCAGTTTGCTAACTATCTCTCATTACGCTAGCAGCATTAGGCTGTGCTTGTGCGCTAATACTTAGGGCCAAAGTAGAAGGTTAGTAGCAACAAAAGTACTGGGCCTAAAATGATGGCATCTTTAATAGTGTTACTACTATTTAAAGGTTTTTGGTGCATTAGCAAAATTCATCAAGATCTAACAATACTGTCGCTTTATTCTCACATTCGGTATTTTCTTCGTACTCAGAGTCTCTGCCACTGGGCTCTGTGGATCCTATCACTTTATTGGGAAGCTGCTGTGCGCCGCTATTACGTATTGTAGATGGTGACAGTTCGGCCGGTAAAGCTTGCACTGTTGAGGAAGACAGATTAGCAACTGGATCTGGTTCTGTGCTTTTTCCATTCTCAGGTTCTGTTTTTTCGTTCTGTACAGACTTTGTCTTTTCTTCATTTTTAGAATCTGTACCATTACTTTCTAAAGGTTTTGTAT
>DCAT01000175.1 GCA_002312935.1 Oceanospirillaceae bacterium UBA1126
CCACAGCCAGAGGGACCAAGAAGGACTAAAAATTCTTTATCTGCAATGGTTAAATCAAAGTTATCGACGCCCACGAAGTCGCCCCAGCGCTTGCCAATATTACGGAGCTTTATTTCTGCCATATGTCTGCCACAGTGTTTGAGTCTGAAAATAGATACGTATGCAAAAATTATCAGATTTTATTCACTAAGGCAATAGCTGCGATGTCAAAATAGCTAATTAAACGGGTATATATAAGCATTTTATCGTGATGACGCTAGATAATTTAAAAAAACATCCAAAGCTGATATTTATTTATTGCACTAATAACAAGGAGTTATGTTTAATTGTCAATGTTGTTAGGTGGGTTGAGATTTAAATAGTTGCTAATCTCTGTCAAAACATAGTAGAATTTTGGTTACGCATGCAATCCATCTCCAGTGTTATTACATGATGTGGATCAAATACGTATATAAAACAAGGCCACGCTGGTCTCACATTAATAAATTTAAAGAGGATGCGTTCATCATGAGCACAATAAAAACGATAGCTCTCACCGCAACTGCTGCTGCAATTTTAACCAGCTCCGCCGCTTTTGCAGAATGTGGCATAGAAGGCAATGCCAACGTGAGCATAATGGGTAACGATTTCCCTGCACTACACGCTGTGTTTTCTGCAGCTGAGCAATGCGCAGGTAATGGTGTTACTGTGACTAAAAATCACAACAAAGATTACAAAGACCTAATGGTGCCGGCCCTAACAGCTAATCCAGCTGAGTATACAGCCTTAACTGTATCAAACGGCACTCTGGTTACCCTAATGAATGATGGTTTGGTTCGCTCACTGGATGCGCTGGTAGCCAAGCACGGTTCAAGCTTAAATAAATCACAGTTGGTGACAGTTGATGGGAAAGTAATGGCAGTAGCCTTTATGGCGAACGCTCAGCACCTGTTTTACCGCTCCGACATCCTAAGCCAAGTTGGCATGAGTGCAGATGAAGTTCAAACCTATGAGCAGGTATTAACTGCTGCTCAACGAATCCGTGATGCTGGCATTATGGAGTATCCTGTTGCATTGAATACCAAGGCCGGTTGGAACTTAGGTGAAGAGTTTGTCAACATGTATCTTGGTACTGGTGCAGATATGTTTGTACCTGGGACAGCTCAGGTGAGCATTAATAACGAGCATGGTATTGCTACCTTAAACATGCTGCAAAGCCTGGTTAGCTACTCACATCCTGACTACCTAACATTTGATTCCAATGCGACTCAAGCAATGTGGGAAGGCGGTAAGCTTGCTCTTGCTACGATGTGGGGTTCTCGAACAGCAGGCGTGTTAGATGATGAAGGATCTACTGAACAAGTTGTCATGAACACTGACTTTGCAGCAGCCCCAACCTTTAATGGTGGCAGCATTCCAGCATCGTCTCTATGGTGGGATGGCTTCGTTATAGCCAAGAACGTTTCTGATGCAGATGCCGAAGCTAGCTTTATTGCTATGATGAATGGTACGTCTACTGAAATGGTACAAGCGAATAATGACGCAGCTACTTGGTTGATCGAAGGCTATGTGCCTAGTAAAGCCGCTTCAGGTGTAACTTCTACAGCTATGAATGGCGCTGCACCTTATCCAATGTATCCATTTATGGGTGCCTTACATGGCGCTGCAGGTTCAGAACTATCTGACTTCCTACAAGGTGGTGAGAGCGCAGAGCAAGCATTAGCTGACATGGAAGCAGCTTACAATGTTGCTGCCAAAGAGAAAGGTTTTCTATAAAACCTACTGACTCTAGTTAGTAAAGGGGGCAAGGCTATTTAGCCTGTGCCCCTTTCTTTTGAATAGTTATTTTGCACAAGCCTTTTGTATAAACGGAAATTACTTACATGCCTCATCGTACATTTTTTTGGTTTATTATTCCGTCGTTAACGGCCATGATTTTGTTTATCGCCTTTCCGGTAATATCTGTAA
This sequence comes from Oceanospirillaceae bacterium UBA1126, assembly GCA_002312935.1. Classification (GTDB taxonomy): domain Bacteria; phylum Pseudomonadota; class Gammaproteobacteria; order Pseudomonadales; family Balneatricaceae; genus Njordibacter. The sequence continues at coordinate 1,948 of DCAT01000175.1, forward strand.
TAACCCAGTCTTTGCACGTAGAGCATGAGAAAGTTCTTATTAGCTCTGAAAGCTGTGGGCCATTTGGCTGCAAACAAGTGACTGTTATTGATGTGGAGGCTACCGCGCAGCTTAGGACAGATCAACCACTAGGGCAGTTCAGTGGTTTTGATAATTATACGAATCGCAATCATCTTGCGTTTGACGAGATAAGCTTGGCTTGGAGCAATAGTGAAAATATGAGTATGTTTTTTAATAAACTGCTCAACCTTCCCTTTTATAAAGCACTAGCATTTACGTTAACCTACACGTTCGTGGTGACTCCTTTTGTTATTGTATTGGGCCTTGCTATAGCCCTAGGCGTAAACGCACTGCCTAAATTTGCTAAAGGCCCCACTATTTTCGTCTCCCTTTTGCCAATGATTGTGACACCGTTGATCGGCTCATTAATTTTGTTTTGGATGATTGATGGAGAGGGCGTTATTGGCGCTTCAATACAATCCCTTTTTAACGACCCTAATTTATCTTTAAAAGCGTCACCTGCACTAACGTGGATGATGCTTATAGTTTATGGTATCTGGCATTCGGCGCCGTTCTCTTTTATCGTTTTCTATGCTGGGCTGCAAACAGTTCCAACGGATACTCTGGAAGCGGCAACCATAGACGGTGCCAACCGCTGGCAACGTATTCGTTACGTCGTGGTGCCCTACATGAAACCATTAGTTGTGTTCATAACCTTAATGCAGTTGATGGACAATTTCCGGGTGCTTGAGCCTATTGTTAGCTTTGCGTCAGAGGCTAGTGCGACGTCATTGAGCTGGATCATATACAAAGATTTAACATCTGATACTCAATTATTTGGCTCAGCTGCAGCAACCTCTATGCTCACTATTGTTGGTGTTGCTATTTTATTGTTACCCGTGCTCTTTCGTACTTGGCGCGATTTTAGCCGCACAGCACATTAAAGCTTAAGTAAGGAGCACATCATGTCAAACCCAGCGCAACGTCGCTCTACTAGCCTAGCTATTATTTCAACAGGATTCGTTGTTCTGTGGATTATGGTCGCTGCATCACCGTTTTTATGGACCCTTTGGGGCTCCTTTAAAGTGCAAGGAGATTTCTTTTCTAAAGCAGATTGGACTAATGCGCTTTATGGTGTGCGAACCATGATTGAAACGGGTGATTTTTTTACCACCAATGGGTATTACGGCGCATGGGTAGAACATGGATTTGGTGAATCTGTTATCAATACCACTATTGTTGTAGTTTCTACAGTTATTATTTCTCTTACCTTAGGCACTTTGGGAGGGTACGCCTTAGCTCGATCTGGATTTAAATACTCTTTCTGGATCCTTATGCTGGCTTTAGTGTTTCGAGCAATGCCCCACATTACTCTTGTGTCAGGTTATCTTTTGCCTTTCTTTGAGTGGAATGTTTGGGGTTATTTACCTACTTCAATTATAGTTTTGGTGGCCATTAACCAGCCCTTTACCTTGTGGATGCTGCACTCATTCTTTTTAAATATTCCCAAAGACCTTGACGAAAGTGCCATGGTAGATGGTTGCACCCGCTTCCAAGCATTCCGCCACGTTATAATACCAGTCATGTGGCCAGGGGTGATTACTACAGGGTTGTTTAGCTTTTTATTGGCTTACAACGACTTTGCCGTCACTGCGTCTTTGTTGAGCCAAGATAACCAAACGATGATACCAAAAATTGCAAGCTTTTTAGGAACTACTCAAGTGGAAGGTAATGTAATGTTTGCAGTAGCTGCAGTAGTATCAGCGATGATTCCATTATTTATTTTGGTCATGTTCTTTCAGCGTCAAATTGTATCCGGCTTAACTGCTGGTGCAGTCAAAGGATAAATTTATTAAATATGAAAAATGATATTCAGGCAGCAAAAGCCTTAGTAGTTGATTTTTACAAGCGTTTAGACACTTCTAGCCCAGAAGCATTAGGTGAAGTGATACAAAACTATACAGCCGATGACTATCTTTGGCGCGGTTACCATCCTTTCCATGAGCAAACCTCTGCAGCCCAAGTAGCCCGTTTATTTTGGCAGCCACTGCGACATTCTTTAAAGCATTTACAGCGCCGCCAAGACATCTTTATGGCAGGTTGCAACGAGATAGATGATTTCTCATCTGTGTGGGTGGTTTCTATGGGCCACCTGATGGGCTTGTTTGATGAGCCTTGGTTGGGTATTAAGCCCACCGGAAAAATGGTGATGCTTAGGTATTGTGAATTCAATAAGGTTGAAAACGGGAAAATATCTGAAACAGCTATGTTTTTTGATATTCCACATTTAATGGTGCAGGCAGGCTTGCAGCCATTCCCTCCTCAGACTGCGGCTGAGCTTGTGCAGCCTGGGCCTATTTCGCACGCTGGCCTAATGTTTAATGAGCAAGCGCTGGAGTCGGGTGAAAAAACCTTAGCTGCGATTAATCACATGATTAATGCGTTAGGTGAATGGAATAGTGAACTATCCCTAGAAGATGAGCTGCGATTGAGTTGGCACGAAGACATGATTTGGTGGGGCCCTTCAGGAATAGGGGCCACTTACACAATTGCGCGCTATGCCCAACAACATTCTGGGCCGTTTAGAGCTGGGTTCGAAAACCGCGACTTTAATGGCCATATTTGCCGTATGGCTGAAGGTGAATTTGGTGGATTTTTTGGTTGGCCAAATTTAACCCTAGAGCCTGTAGGTGGTTTCATGGGTATGCCTGCAACGGGCAAGTCTGCTGAGATGCGTGTGATTGATATTTACCGTCGTGATGGGGATAAGTTGGCGGAAAATTGGGTATTTATTGACCTGTTGCATTTTTGGAATCAGCAGGGTGTTGATATTTTGGCTAGAACAACGCTTAATGATGTGCCTGGCGCCCATTAACTGCACTATGCGGGGAAACACCACGGTGGCAGTTAGTGTTTGCCTGTGACGGCCTGCTTGAAAGACTGCATATTGCATAAACCTTTTGTGTCTGGAGCTTAAAGCTACTTCTGTGTCGCACCAAGGTAGATGGTGTGGCAAGTATTAGGTGATAGTTCAAGGTTATTAATTCAACCTAGTGGTCTGACCACAACGAAGGCATCAAAAATGAGTTTAAGCGTATTTGACCTACTAAAGATAGGCATTGGCCCGTCTAGTTCCCACACTGTGGGCCCCATGCGGGCTTCCTTAGCTTTTGTGGAACAGCTGAAAAGTGAAGGTAAGTTAACGCAAGTGACGCGAGTTAAAGGTGAGCTTTTTGGCTCTCTTGGCGCCACTGGTAAAGGCCATGCCAGTGATATTGCTGTCATTCTTGGTTTATTGGGTGAGGCGCCAGATACTATTGATCCGCCACAAGTACAGCCTATGTTAGATGAAATTATGGCTAATGAGCGGTTGCCCCTAAACCGTGAGCATGAAGTTGAGTTTATTCAACACCGCGATGTTATTCTTAACCTTGAAGAATCACTTCCCTATCACCCTAATGGTATGACCATGAGTGCTTTTGGTGCCTCTGGTAGTGTGTTGTTAGAAATGTCCTATTACTCAGTGGGTGGTGGCTTTATTGTTGACGAAATGGCAGCGAAAGCTGACGAAATCCCCATAGATGAAGATCAACCTAAAGTGCCTTACCCATTTTCTTCTGGCGTTGAGTTGCTGGCCCATTGCAAGGCTTCGGGTATGAGTATTAGTCAGATAATGATGGAGAATGAGAAGACTTGGCGCACAGAAGAAGAAGTAAGAAGTAAGATTTTGCACCTGTGGAAGGTGATGCAGCAGTGTGTGCACAATGGTTGCCATACCGGAGGAGTCTTACCCGGTGGTCTTAATGTGAGGCGTCGGGCTGCAGACTTGTATCAAAAACTTAGTAGCTTGGGATCTGTAAAAGTGATTACCCCACAGCTATCTGCCATGGATTGGGTAAACCTTTATGCTATGGCTGTTAATGAAGAAAATGCCGCTGGTGGTCGTATTGTGACCGCGCCCACTAATGGTGCTGCGGGTATTATTCCTGCTGTGTTACATTATTACGATAATTTCTATCCATCAGCTGATGATAAGGGTATTGTTAGCTTCATATTGGCGGCAGCTGCCGTGGGTATATTATGCAAACTCAACGCATCTATTTCAGGGGCAGAAGTGGGATGCCAAGGTGAGGTGGGTAGCGCCTGTGCCATGGCTGCTGCCGGTTTAGCTGAAGTGATAGGCGGTACTCCTGAGCAAGTTGAAAATGCTGCTGAAATTGGCATGGAACACAACTTAGGCCTTACCTGTGACCCTATTGCTGGGTTGGTTCAGGTGCCGTGTATTGAGCGTAATGCTATGGGTTCTATTAAAGCTATTAATGCTGCGCATATGGCTATGCGTGGCGATGGTGAACATTTGGTATCGCTGGATGACGTAATCAAGACCATGCGTGAAACGGGTGCTGATATGCAGGATAAATATAAAGAAACCTCCCGCGGGGGGCTTGCAGTCAACGTGACCAACTGTTAACAAGGGAGGAGAAACGTATGTCTACACTGCGTCCCGAAGCGGGCATATTACCTCCTGTTCCAAGCCCGGCTGCGCAGCAAGGTAATTTTGGTGAACGCCTCAGGGCTTTGCGACAAGATCGACAAATGACTTTGCAGCAGGCCAGCAAAGTGACAGGTGTAGCACAATCCACTTTGTCAAAGATGGAAAATAATCAGCTGTCACCTACCTTTAATTTGATGCAAAAACTAGCTGTTGGTTTGGCTATCGATATGCCTCAGCTGTTTGCACCTGTAAAAGAAGTGCGCATCTCTGGTCGCCGGACTGTGACTAAAAAACAGGAAGGCCGCGAGCACCTAACAGCTACTTATGAACATGAGTTGTTGGCTACAGAATTGGATTCAAAACGCATGGTACCTTTTAAAAGCCGTGTTCGTGCTCGCACGTTGGATGAATTTGGTGGCTGGGTAAGGCATGAAGGCGAAGAGCTGCTGCTTGTGCTAGACGGCGATGTGCTAGTGTATACAGAAGAATATGAGCCGCTGGCACTTAGCGAAGGTGACAGCACTTATTTTGATAGCACTATGGGTCATGCGGTGGTATCAACCAGTAAAGAAGATGCGCTAGTGCTTTGGGTGTGTGTTGCACTCTAAGCCTAACCCCCCATTCACAATGGCCTAAAAATGAAACAAGTGGTTTTGGCAAGCGGCAACGCTGGTAAGTTAAAAGAGTTCGGCCAGTGTTTGGTGCCGTTGGGTATTGAGTTAGTCTCACAAAGCCAGTTTGTTTCAGAAGAGGTGGAAGAAACGGGTCTTACTTTTGTTGAAAATGCAATTCTCAAGGCGCGCCATGCATCCCAAGCATCGGGTATGCCTGCTTTAGCTGACGACTCAGGTCTAGAGGTGGATGTATTAGGTGGTGCTCCAGGAATTTATTCTGCCCGTTATGCTGACTCTAATTTAAAGGGTGCCGCTAAAGATGCCGCCAATAGCGCCCAACTAATTGCTAACCTGGCAGATATTCCACTAAACCAGCGCACTGCTCGATTTCAATGTGTGTTGGTGTACATGCGCCATGCCGCCGATCCCACCCCACTTATTTGCCAGGCTGCGTGGGAAGGTGTAATCATGGATAGTGCCCAAGGCGACCATGGCTTTGGCTACGATCCTATTTTTCAAGTGATAGAAAAAGGCTGCCGTGCTGCGCAACTAAGTCCGATAGAAAAGATTGCCATCAGCCACCGTGGCAAAGCCCTGTCTCAATTACAGCGTGCGTTAGCGCAAAATTAATGCAATCCCTTAGCCGCCAGATAGTGCTGCCTGCCCTTAGCCTCTACGTGCACATTCCCTGGTGTGTGCGCAAGTGCCCTTATTGTGACTTTAACTCCCATGCCACTCAGGGTGGAGAGGCCATTCCTGAAACTCATTATATTAGGGCATTACTTGCAGACCTTAGTAAAGAACTGGCAGCTGTCAGTGGTCGTACTTTGCATAGTATTTTTATTGGTGGAGGCACACCTAGTTTAATGAGCGCTTTGGGCATCGGTGAAATCCTAAATTTTGTTAAAGCAAATATTAATTGCGAAGACGGCATGGAGGTCACTTTAGAGGCCAACCCCGGAACCTTTGAGCAAGCAAAATTTGCCGGCTTTCTAGCACAGGGTATTAACCGGTTGTCTATTGGTGTGCAAAGTTTTGACGATGTGTGTTTACAAGCTTTAGGCCGCATACATGATGCTACCCAAGCTAAGTTGGCTATTGGTAAAGCTCAGACATTAGGGTTTAAGCACATCAACTTAGACTTGATGCATGGTTTGCCTGGGCAGAGTGTGGAGAGTGGGTTATCCGATTTGCAGCAAGCATTGGAATTTGGCACTGATCACCTCTCTTGGTATCAGCTCACTATTGAGCCCAATACTGAATTCCATAGCCGCCCTCCTAACTTACCTAATGAAGACATTTTGGTTGATATTCAAGATCAAGGCCAAGTACTTATCGAAGCGGCTGGGTTAAGTCAGTATGAAATTTCGGCCTATGCTAAACAAGCGAGTCAGGCACAGCATAACCTTAACTACTGGAACTTTGGCGATTACATTGGTGTTGGAGCTGGAGCCCATGGCAAAGTGAGCCGTTGGCATGATAGTGAAATGGTTATAGAGCGCAGGGTAAAGTTACGCCAACCTAAGGCTTATATGGAATCTGTTACACCACTGGCGTCAAGCCATAGTGTTGCCCCAGAAGAGCTAAAGCTGGAATTTTTTATGAATGTTTTGCGTCTTCAAAAGGGCGTTTCTTCAGCTAGCTACCTAGCCAAAACTGGGCAATCGTTGGCTCAAGTAGAGGGTGCAATTGCATCAGCTAGAAAGGCTGGACTGATGATGCCAGATAGGCTTCAGGCTACTCCCCTCGGTTGGCGCTTTTTAAATGACCTGTTAAGCTATTTTGAATAAATGGTTGAATTATGGAGCTACTGCTCCAAATAAAATGTTTGACTAAACTTTAACGGTATTGCCTTTGCATTTAAATCTGGCTGTATCTTTAGCTCAAAACGCCACATTTCCTCTTCTGTGAAACGTAATTGGGCAATGTAATAGATAGCATTTTGCTCTTTTATTTGTTGAAATTCTAACGGTAATACTTGCCCAATAATGTTGGTTCTAGTGCCTGTGACCATGGCAGCAAGAGGTTTTTTTGTGGCTTTGTCAATTACTGCCACATTGAGTAATGCGCGGTTTCTTGCACGAGTGAAGCCATAAGTTTGAGCCACTTCAGGTGTCACTATCATGGTGTTAAAGGCATTATAATGGATGTCGTATTTTTGGCTATGGATGGCCTGTTCTGCAAAGCTAGGTAACGCAAACGAAAGTGTTAGTGAAGCTAGCACTAAGCGAGGGATAAGGCTATGGTGTGTTTTAGGACTCATGGTTTTCTGGCTTCTTTAGACGCGCACATCTGACGTTTTATGATCTACCAAGTTTGCGTGAATCGTTGCAAAAAGTAAAAGCTAAATCAAGAACAAGATGAAATAGATAATATCTTAATTACTGGAGCAATGAAGAGGTTTTGGCTCCTGTGATGCCGCTGTTGAAAACTTAAGGTGCTGGCCTGCCAATAAGCTTGATGAGACAGGTTTATTTAAAAGACTGCGGGCTCTTGTTAACCAAACGTTTAAAGCACCTTTGAAGACACATCCCTAGTAGTCTCCATGCATCCAATATGAGACACTATTAACACCAATTATCGATCCAGATTTATAGAGTGGCTAAAGGCTTCTTTATTAATCTATTTTAGCCTATTAAGGATGTTGTTTCATTATGTCAAATGCAGGTGTATTTTTAGTGCAAACAGTCTTTGGCTTATACCTCACGCTGGTTATTATTCGCTTTATGTTGCAGTTGGCTAAGGCTGATTTTTATAATCCCTTAGCTCAAGCCGTGGTGAAAATGACACAACCGTTCGTTACTATTTTGCAAAAAGTCATGCCACGCACAGGACGGTTTAGCCTTGCTACTTTAGTGTTAGCCTTTTTAGTACAGCTATTATTAATCGTTGTTGTACTATTAATTGCTGGTTTTGATCTACCTAACCCTATGAGCTTGGCGATATGGAGCCTTATTGGTTTAGCTTCTCAAGTGCTCGATTTATTATTTTTTGCCATACTCGCAAGTATCGTTTTGAGTTGGCTGGCGCCTCAAACTAATCACCCTGGGGCCTATTTATTGCATCAACTTACAGAGCCAGTTATGTCGCCTGTGCGACGCATGTTGCCTAACCTTGGCGGCTTAGATTTTTCACCTATTTTGGTTTTCATTATGATTAACTTAGTGGACATGCTGGTGATTCAGAATGCTGCGTCTACCTTTGGTATGCCGCGTGGTTTGGTATTGGGGCTATAGTGATGACTAAGGATCAAACTGAAAGTGTATTTAATTTTGAAGCCTCATTAGCCGAGTTAGAAGCTTTGGTGAAACAAATGGAGCAGGGCGACTTAACCCTAGAAGATTCTTTGGCTGCCTTTGAACGTGGCATTTCATTAACGAGGGGCTGCCAAGCTGCGCTTGCTCAAGCTGAGCAAAAGGTTAATGTATTGATGCAAGATGCCCAAGGCCGTGTTGTAGAACAGCCCTTTAGTAAGGAACCTTAAGTTTGCACTTTGAATCATTAGACGAATTTCTAAACCATTCTAAAAACCGTGTAGAGCCATATCTCAATACGGCGATTGGTAAACGCCGTGCCAGTGGGGTTTTGTCTCAAGCCATGGCCTATAGTGCGGTGCAAGGTGGTAAGCGGGTGAGGGCAGCCTTAGTTTATGGTGCTGCCCGTGCGTGTGGCGTTGATGATGTTGCAGCGTTGGATCCGTTGGCTGCTGCCGTTGAAGCGATGCATGCCTATTCTTTGATTCATGATGACCTTCCAGCTATGGATGATGACGCCTTACGCCGAGGTCAACCTAGTTGTCATGTTGCTTTTGACGAAGCCACTGCAATATTAGCTGGCGATGCCTTACAAGCGCTGGCTTTTGAATTACTAGTCAAAGCCCATGGGCCACAAATAAGTGCGGAGCAGTGTTTAGCTATGGTGGCATGTTTGGCGCAGGCGTCTGGTGCTAAAGGCATGGTGGCTGGGCAAATGCTCGATATGGCAGCAGCCCATGATGCAGTTAATTTGGCTCAATTGGAACGTCTACATAGTTTAAAAACAGGGGCTTTGATTGTTGCTAGTGTAGAAATTGGTGCCTTGTCACAGAACCATGTTAGCACTAAGCAAATTGACTTTTTGCGCACCTATGCACAAGCGATCGGTTTAGCTTTTCAGGTGCAAGATGATATATTGGACATTGAGAGTGACACGGCAACTCTTGGCAAAGCGCAAGGCTCTGATATGATAAATGATAAATCTACCTACCCTGCGTTGCTGGGTATGACCGCTGCCAAGGCGCGTTTGATGGAATTACATCAGCAGGCCAAAGAGTCTGTCACAGAATTTGGTGCTGCAGCTCAACCGCTAGTGTGGTTGGCAGACTTCATCGTTACCCGTAAGCATTAGTCACATGTTCCCAGTTATCCTAAACATTCCGCGGCAAGCACCAGCCACACCTTTGTTTGATCAAGTAGACGGTGTAGCAGACCTACGCATGCTAAAGCCGGCACTATTACCTCAATTAGCCTATGAGTTGCGTTTGGCCTTGTTATATAGTGTGGGCCAAACTGGAGGCCACTTAGGCGCTGGTTTAGGGGTGGTAGAGCTCACCATCGTTTTACATTACTTGCTGGATACACCAAACGATAGGCTAATTTGGGATGTGGGTCATCAGGCCTACCCTCATAAAATGCTCACAGGGCGTAAAAAAGCCATGCTGAGTATGCGTCAGGCAGGTGGTTTAGCACCCTTCCCTAAACGAGATGAAAGTGTATTTGATACTTTTGGTGTAGGTCATGCCAGCACCTCGATTAGTGCTTTGTTGGGTATGGTTTTGGCAAACAAAAACCCGCTAGCTCACCATATTGCCGTAATTGGTGATGGAGCACTTACGGCTGGCATGGCCTTTGAAGCATTAAATCATATGGCGCACTGCCAAGCTAACGCGCTCATTATTGTTAATGATAATGATATGGCCATCGATGCAAACTTAGGTGGTTTAGCTACTTTTTTGGACGACCACCATGGTTTTGGTGGGCCATCCCAGTGGTTTACGGCCTTAGGCTTTACCTACCGAGGCCCTGTGGATGGCCACGACTTGCCACAATTAATGTTGATCATTACTGAGTTATTAAGCCTTCCTGGGCCCAAGCTGCTGCATATCAACACCCTAAAAGGTAAGGGCTATGGGCCAGCTGAAAGTGACCCAGTGGGCTACCATGCGTTGGCTAAAATTGACCCCATTGAACCTATAATTATTAAAAAGTCTCCCACTTACGCTCATGTGTTTGGTCAGTGGGCTTGTGAGAAAGCACGCATAGATGGCCGGTTAATGGCAATTACGCCGGCTATGTTAGGTGGTTCCGGCCTTGAGTCTTTTTCCAAAGAATTTGGTGAGCGTCTGTTTGATGTAGCCATTGCCGAACAGCATGCAATCACATTAGCTGCCGGCATGGCGTGTGAAGGTGCTAAGCCCGTTGTCGCCATTTATTCTACGTTTTTGCAGCGTGGTTATGATCAATTCATTCACGACATTGCGTTGCAAAATTTAGATATATTATTAGCCATTGATAGAGCTGGCGTTGTGGGTGAAGATGGAGCAACTCATACAGGTGCATATGACCTAGCCTTTTTGCGTTGTTTGCCTAATGTGGTGGTGATGGCTCCAAGTAATGCGGCTGAAGCTACGGCAATGCTAAACTTTGGTTATGCTTATTGTGGCCCGGTTGCAGTGCGCTACCCCCGTGGTGAAGCGCTAGAGGGGCCGTCCTCCCCGGCACCCATCGAATTGGGTAGAGGCCAAGTGATCCGCTCGTCGGGTAAATCTAATGCTATTGCCATACTCAATTTTGGGGCTTTATTAGACAAACTAATAATGGTGGCAGACACCGCTGATGCGACGCTTGTGGATATGCGTTTTGTGAAACCGTTAGATGAAATGCTATTAAAACAATTGCTGCTGCACCATACCAGTTTTGTCACCATCGAAGATCATAGCTGTATTGGTGGCGCAGGCTCTGCTGTGAGTGAGTGGTTAGTTCAGCAAAAAACTAGTGTTAGATTGTTGTGCTTAGGTCACAAAGATGCAGCGCTACCTCATGGTACCCGTGAACAGGTGTTGCACAATACGGGTTTATCTAAGGCGGCTATCACCGCGGAAATTGAGGCCTGGCAGGCCAGTTTACTGGCCGAATAAATGGTCTAGCTTACTAGCCTTGGTGGCTAGGTAGCTTTTGTTATGGCTGTTCTCACCCACCTCTAATGCTTGGCGTTGTTCTACAATAATGCCAAGTTCGGTGAGCGCTTTAATCTTTCGTGGATTGTTAGTCATCAATTTCACCGACTTGATTTGTAGGTGGTCAAGCATGTCCTTGGTCATGCCATACTTGCGCATGTCGGCATCGAAACCTAAGCGCTCATTAGCTTCTACGGTGTCTGCTCCTTGATCTTGCAGGTTGTAAGCCTTGATTTTGTTCAATAACCCAATTCCACGACCCTCTTGGCGCAAGTACAATATTACCCCGCGGCCCTCTTCTGAAATGCGCTTTAGAGCTTCTTGTAGCTGATAACCACAGTCACAACGCATACTAAATAAGGCGTCACCTGTTAAGCACTCGGAGTGCAAACGCGTCAGCACAGTCGTACTATCAGTCAGGTCACCCATGCTCAGGGCGAGGTGCTCTTTACCAGTTTCGCTATCGGCAAAACCATGCATATCGAAAGTGCCATAAGGGGTGGGTAGCAATGAGGAGGCGACATGTGATGTAGGCACAGAAATTCCTTTAACAACAACGATGATCAAAATATAGTACCCCCCTTTAGTGGGGGCTGCAAACCATATCACAAGTGACTGGACGGCAAAATACTAAGGGGGGTGCTTTCCCCCTTTTAATGGCGTCTCAGGGTATAATGGAGGCATATTTTTGTATTAATCAGGAAATCACATGGCGCAGTTTGTATATACGATGAATAGGGTTGGAAAAGTAGTTCCTCCCAAGCGTGAAATTCTAAAAAACATTTCCTTGTCTTTTTTTCCTGGCGCCAAAATTGGTGTTCTAGGTTTAAATGGTTCTGGTAAATCTAGCCTTTTGCGCATAATGGCAGGTGTTGATAAAGAATATAACGGTGAAGCACGCCCCCAGCCGGGTATTAATGTGGGTTACTTAGAGCAAGAGCCAAAGCTGGATGATTCTAAAACTGTGCGTGAAGTAGTTGAGGAAGGGGTTGCTGAAGCAAAAAATGCCTTAACAGCATTAGATGCTGTATATGCAGCTTATGCAGAACCCGATGCCGATTTTGATGCTCTTGCAGCCGAGCAAGCAAAACTAGAAGACATTATACAAGCCAGTGATGCCCACAACCTAGAACGCACCTTAGAAGTGGCGGCTGAAGCTTTGCGCTTGCCGGGGTGGGATGAAAAAGTAGAGTATTTATCAGGCGGCGAACGTCGCCGTGTGGCGTTATGTCGTTTGCTATTAAACAAGCCAGACATGTTGTTACTCGATGAGCCAACTAACCACCTAGATGCGGAATCTGTGGCGTGGTTAGAGCGGTTTTTAGTAGATTACAATGGCACTGTTGTGGCCATCACACACGACCGTTATTTCCTTGACAACGCTGCTGGCTGGATCTTAGAGCTAGACCGTGGCCATGGTATTCCTTACGAAGGCAATTACTCGTCTTGGTTAGAACAAAAAGAAGCACGCTTAGTTCAAGAAGGCCGCCAACAAGCTTCGCACGAAAAGGCAGTAAAGTCAGAATTAGATTGGGTGCGTAGCAACGCCAAAGGTCGCCAGGCTAAATCTAAAGCACGATTAGCTCGGTTTGAAGAGCTGAGTTCGCGTGAATTCCAAGAACGAAATGAAACCTCTGAAATCTATATTCCACCTGGTCCGCGCTTAGGTGACAAAGTGATTGACGTGACGGGCGTGAGCAAAGCTTTTGGCGATAAAATGTTAGTGGAAGGTTTAGAATTTAGTATGCCCCAAGGCGCTATTGTAGGTGTTGTTGGCGGCAACGGGGCGGGTAAATCAACCTTGTTCAAAATGCTTACGGGCAGCGAACAACCAGATTCGGGCAGTATTGTAATAGGAGATACTGTTGAACTAGCCCATGTAGACCAAGCGCGTGAGTTAGATGGTACTAAAACGGTGTGGGAAGAATTGTCTGATGGCCAGGACATTATCACCGTTGGTAACTATCAGGTGCCATCACGTGCGTATGCGGGGCGTTTTAACTTCAAGGGTAATGACCAACAGAAGTTTGTTAAAGACTTGTCTGGTGGTGAACGTAACCGCCTACACCTTGCCAAGCTGCTAAAGCAAGGCGGCAACGTGTTGCTTCTAGACGAACCAACGAACGACTTAGATGTAGAAACTCTACGTGCTTTAGAAGAGGCGTTATTAGCCTTCCCTGGTGCTGCTATCGTGATTTCTCACGATCGTTGGTTCCTAGATCGTGTGTGTACTCACACCTTGGCTTACGAAGGAGATTCGAAAGCGTCTTTCTTTGAAGGCAACTACTCAGAATATGCTGAGGACTATAGAGCCCGTACAGGTAAAGATCATCAGCCTACTCGAGTGAAGTATAAAAAATTGGCTTAAAGGTGTTTTTTAGTCAAGCCATATAAACCTAAGCCTGGGTATCTAATATGTGTTGGCTTAGCTTGATATGGCTGTGATTATCGAGGGCTGCGCTTTTTGTATCGCAATTAGGCTTTAAATAGCTGCGCTAATTCCTTAGATCGGTGATGTGCAGCAGCCATAGCTTGGCTGCAAAGTTGGTGAAAACCACCGTTATTAAAGGTGTTGAGCGCCTGTTCTGTCGTGCCCTTGGGTGAGGTGACAGCCGCTCGCAATTGGCTTGGTGTTTGATCGCTTTGTTGGGCCATTTGAGCAGCTCCAGTAGCTGTTTGAAGGACCAGTTTTTTTGCCATTTCGTTACTTAATCCTAGTTCTTCAGCCCCTGCAATCATGGCTTCCATCATTAAGAAGTAATAAGCGGGGCCACTTCCTGAAACAGCGGTGACAGCATCAATATGAGCTTCAGTTTCTACCCACAATACCAATCCTACTGATTGCATAATAATGCTGGCAGTTTGTTTTTGTGCGTCAGAAACGCCTTCTGTGGCAAACAAGCCTGCGGCTCCTTGGCCTACCAAAGATGGGGTGTTAGGCATGCAGCGGACAATAGACGCTTTTTGGCCCAGCCATGTTTCTATACTACTGGCTAGAATACCAGCAGCTACTGAAACGATCAGTTGTCTTGTAGTATCTACAGCTGGAGCAATACTTTGTACCAAGTCTCCCATCATGTGAGGTTTTACACCTAAAACAATGACATCCGCCTGGTGGCAAAGGGATAAGTTATCGGTACTGGTATGAATTCCGGTGTCTGCTGCCAACACGTCTAATTTAGATTGCGTACGGCCACTGGCAGAAATTTTACTTTGCGGGTATCCCGCTGCAAGCATACCTTTAAGAATAGCTTGCGACATGTTGCCGGCGCCGATAAAGGCAATGTGAGGAGTCTGTGGCATAGTCTGGTCCTAGTTGTTATATGTTAGTGTAGGTTGCCATAGGTGCTTATCAATTAAGGCGTAGTGTTCAGCGAAGTGCGGGCACCAAATATATCTGTGCCAATGCGAACTATGGTTGAACCGCAAGCAATAGCGCTATTTAAATCACCTGACATACCCATAGAAAGCTGCTTCATGTGGGGATAAGTACTATTAAGCTTACCCCTAGCGGCTGCCATTTTATTGAAAGCCTGGCGCTGAATAGAGTCAGTTTGAGCTACAGCAGGTATACACATTAAGCCACACAGCAATAGGTTAGGTAATTGTGACACTTGCTCTACAAGTGCGTCTAATTGTTCCAGTGCCACACCACTTTTATTATCTTCGTTGCTAATGTTAACTTGTATGAGCACCTTTAACGGGGGTAAATGAGGTGGCCTATGTTGGCTTAGCCTCATCGCAATTTTCTCTCTATCCAGGGTGTGAACCCAATCAAACTTGGCAGCGATGGCTTTTGTTTTATTACTCTGAATAGCCCCTATGAAATGCCATACAATATTATGATGTGGGCAGTGCTCAATTTTATCCAAAGCATCCTGTAGATAATTTTCTCCAAAATGGCGTTGGCCATGATCATAAGCTGCAATAACGTGGCTTAGTGGTTTGGTTTTACTGACTGCCAATAACATGACGTCATTCGCGCTTCGGTCAGATGCTTGGCAAGCTTCATTAATCCGCTGTTGAGTGCGTATTAAAGCTTGGGGAATGTTCTGTTCAATAGGATTATATGACATAAGTAGCTACAATAGGGGTGTTAAGATACCGGCAGTTATTATGGTACCAATTCTAGCGGGTGCCTCATAGTGCATATTTCAATGTAAAAGTTGCGGCACATGGACTTAAACTTAACACAAAGCGACCTAGCTATAAGTCCAAGGTAGGATCTGCTTGAGCTTGAGGGTTTAAGCAAATATAATGGCAAAATTTGGTTTTTTCACACTAGCCCATAGGTTCAGGATACACGATGACTTCAGCTCTATCCATTACAGATTTGCACAAAAGCTTTAATGAAATCGAAGTGATAAAAGGGATGTCTTTAGAAGCCAATAAAGGTGATGTGATTTCTCTAATTGGTGCCAGCGGCTCCGGTAAAAGTACATTCTTGCGTTGTATTAATCTGCTAGAGACACCCAACAGTGGCGAAGTGCGGGTGAATGGCGAGCTTATGGAAATGAAGACTGACAGCAAGGGCAACCGTTTGCCTGCTGATCAAAAACAAGTTGATCGTATTCGCACTAAATTAGGTATGGTATTCCAAAGTTTTAATCTTTGGAACCATATGACTATCCTCCAAAATATTATGGAAGCCCCTATTCATGTGTTAGGCCAATCTAAGGCT
>DCAT01000129.1 GCA_002312935.1 Oceanospirillaceae bacterium UBA1126
ATACTTGATCGGGGTTATGGCAGGCCAACAAAAACCACATCACTCGAAGTTAACGCACCGCTTGCCCCTACGGAAATCCGTTTGGTGGCATACACTGGCTCAGCTTCAGATTAAGATATGAAACTATGCAAGCAATAGAAAGGCAGCCTAAAAACTCTAGGGTGACATACTAAGAATCAACGTAGGCGGGGTTTGCGGGTGAGATGTTGGAAAGGCCAGTCCAACTGCTTGAACGGGGACCAAATACAAAATTTATCGAAGACACTAAGGCATAAAAACCTGTAAGTATTTGATTTATATGGCGCGCCAGGAGGGAGTCGAACCCCCGACCAACAGGATCGGAACCTGCTACTCTATCCAGCTGAGCTACTGGCGCATATTGCACAGCCCTGACGAGATTTAGGGCTACTGCGAAGAAGCGGTATGATACGTGTGTTGGGGTTGAGGTTCAAGGCCTCTATTGGGGCATTTTTGCTTGTTATGGGTTACTTTTTCAGCTATTTGTCTACCAGATTGCGGAGATTATACTTTGGCCCTTTCCCGTTTGGTTGTAATGCCGTTATAATACGGTTGAATTTTTTTTAAGGTGATCGGCGTCTATGTCGTTTCACTTTCTTTCACTCTTTAGTATGAGGCATTTCACGTGATTACATTCAAGCCTGCAGCCCTTTTCAGCCTTTTAGCTGGTGTTATTTTGAGTCTTGGTTCGTTAACTGTTGTAGCTAACCACGACAGTGATGAAAGTATCGTTGAGCGTATTAGTTCGGTGGGCAGAATTTGTATAGAAGGCGAAAGCTGCAAGGCACCTGTTGCTAAGGTTATAGAAGTTGCTGCTGGCCCAAAGACAGGTAAAGAAGTTTATGCCAGTGGATGTGCCGCTTGTCACGACAGCGGCGCTGCTGGTGCTCCTATGTTTGGTGATGTTGCCGCTTGGTCACCTCGTATTGATAAGGGCATAGAGAAGTTATTCTCTAACGCTTGGTACGGCTACAAATCAATGCCCGCTAAAGGTATGTGTAAAAGATGTTCTGAAGACGAAATTAAAGATGCTGTAATACATCTGGTTGATAGCTCTAAGTAGTTAGCTACAGGCCGAAAAACCCGGCATTAGCCGGGTTTTTTGTGCATGAATAAAAAGGAATATGCATCGTGTCCGAATATATTAAAGGTATTTTGCTCACTTCTGTGGGTGTGCTAATACTAAGTATAGATGGTTTGTTAATTCGCTTAATTGCGGCAGATGCTTTTGATCTCTTATTTTGGCGTGGGCTCTTGATGAGCGTTACCATTGCTGTTGTTCTTATGCTACAAAAGTCCACTAGCTCATGGTTACCAGTGGACGCGGCTTCTCTTAGGTCTTCTTTTTTTATGGTGGTGTGCACCATTACTTTTGTAATGGCGATTAACTTGAGTAGTGTAGCCAACGTGCTCGTTATTATTAGTTCCCAGCCACTATTTGCTGCCGTGTTGGGGTGGGTATTTTTACGTGAAATGCCTCAACCTGTTACTTGGGTGGCTATTGGTTTATCCATGCTAGGAATAGGCTGGGTGCTATCAGGATCTTGGTCTGAGCCCAACTTTACAGGGGATTTACTGGCTTTAGTTTGCTGTATCGCTTTGGCTGCAAAGTTTGTTAACGATCGCGCGGTAAGCCACAGAGATATGACCCCTGCATTAATTTCAGCAGGCCTTGTTACAGCTTTAGTGAGTTTTTTTGCTGGTAGCCCTATGGCATTGTCAGGCGATGCTTGGTGGTACATGGTGGCCTTGTGCCTGCTTGTAAGCCCACTAGCCTTTGCTTTTATCACCATTGGCCCAATGCGCATACCGGCAGCAGAAGTGGGCATGTTGATGTTGCTGGAAACTGCTTTAGGGCCCCTTTGGGTATGGCTTATTTTGAGTGAAGAGCCTAGTTCCACAGCCTTGCAAGGTGGCTCATTAGTGATAGGAACTTTGCTTCTCCACAGTTTATACCAGTGGCGCCGTAACCGACTGCAAGTGGCTTAAAGGTCTGCAAACATGCCTTTGAGTCCGGCCAATGTGGCTTGGCCCTGTGCGACGTTTTTCTTAGGATCATCGTCACCTCGCCCTTGCCACTCTAGATCATCTGCAGGCAGTTCATCTAAAAAACGGCTAGGCGAACACTCTATGAGTTCACCATATTGCTTGCGCTTACGCGCTAGTGTGATGGCTAAAGTTCGTTTGGCGCGGGTGATGCCTACGTAGGCCAGGCGCCGCTCTTCCTCAACGTTGCCCTCGTCTACTGCATTTCTGTGCGGCAACAACTCTTCTTCCATACCCATTAAAAAAACATGTGGAAACTCTAACCCTTTAGCTGAATGCAGGGTCATCATCTGCACCCTATCCGTTTCGTCTTCTTCCTCTTGCCGCTCTAACAAGTCCATTAGCACTAAGCGCGCTACAGCGTCTCCCATATCAGCACTATCATTTTTCTCTACTGCTTTTTCTAACGATGTTTGTAAAGAAGAAATGAGGGTTTCAACATTGGCCATCCGTTTCTCTGCCATTGGCGGGCCACTACTGGTCTGTAACAACCAATCTTGATATTCCATGTCACGTACCATTTGCCGCACACTGGCGATTGGATCTTCCTGTTGAGATTTTTGTGATAAGTGCTCAATCCAGCCACCAAATTCTTTTACTCTAGTTAACGCAGCACCGCTTATGAACTGCTCTAACCCAATTTCTTGGCATGAGCGAATAAGGCTTTCACCACGCTGGTTGGCATAGTTCACAAGTTTTTCTAACGTTGCAGCACCAATTTCCCGTCTTGGGGTGTTCACAATCCGTAAAAATGCGTTGTCGTCTGCAGGGTTTAATAGAATCTTCAGGTAGGCCATAATATCTTTCACCTCAGTACGAGAGAAAAAAGATTGCCCGCCGCTCATCTTGTAGGGCACTTTGTAGGACTGTAGTTTTAATTCCATTAACCGAGCTTGATGATTACTGCGGTATAAAATGGCGAAGTCTCTAAATTCAGCTTCGTTTTGTAATTGAAATTGCAGTATTTCAGTGGCAATACGCTCTGCTTCTGCATCTTCGTTGCGACAACTAATCACGCGGACAGGGTCACCAAATGCTTTATCACTCCACAACGCTTTACTGAATTCGTGAGGATTGTTGGCGATAAGTTGGTTGGCTACTTTTAAAATTCTGCCAGTGGAACGGTAGTTTTGTTCTAACTTCACCACTTTTAAAGAGGGAAAGTCTGCCTGCAACTCAGCCAAGTTTTCTGGCCTTGCGCCACGCCATGCGTAAATAGATTGGTCATCATCACCCACTACGGTGAAGTTACTGCGATGTCCCACGAGTTGCTTCACTAATAAATACTGAGAACTATTAGTGTCTTGGTATTCGTCTACTAGTAAGTAGCGCACTTTGTTTTGCCACTTTTCTAAAATGTCTGGACGAGCCTTAAATAGCTCAACCGGTTGCAGAATTAAATCATCGAAATCTACACCATTATAAAGCTTCAATGTTTTTTGATAAGACTCGTAAACCCTAGCAGCTAATGCTTGTTCTGGGCCATTGGCACCAGCCATAGCTCTAGCTGGGCTAATTAAATCATTTTTCCAATTAGAAATAAGGTGTTGAATTGGCTCACAAGCATCTTCTGCAGCTTCAAATTCTTTATGGGTAAGGTCTTTTAGCAACGCTAATACGTCTTGGGAGTCGAAGATGGAAAACCCAGGTTTATAACCCAAAGCATTAACTTCTTTGCGAATAATATTAAGGCCTAAGTTATGAAAGGTAGACACTGTAAGGCCACGACCTTCTTTGCCTGTCATCAAATTTCCCACTCGTTCTTTCATCTCTCGAGCAGATTTATTGGTGAATGTTAGGGCAATAATTTGGTGCCCTTTAAGGCCACATTCAGCTATTAGGTAAGCAATTTTTTGGGTAATGACACTCGTTTTACCTGAACCAGCGCCGGCTAGCACCAGAACGGGTCCAGTAATGGCTTCTAAAGCTTCTTGTTGGCGTGGATTAAGGCGGCTCACAGAATAATAACTCAGCATAAAGATGTCAAAAATCAGCTGCGCATTATAGGTGTTTTTTAACTTGGATGCGCCCTATTTTTGCTGGCTCTTGGTACTCAACATATCGAGCCTTCGGTAACTTAAGGCCTCTAGTAGATGGTTTTTTTGGATATCATCAACCGCGTCCAAGTCTGCAATTGTGCGTGCCACCCTAAGCACTTTATGAACCCCACGTGGAGAGAGTTTTAAGTTAGCAATAGCATTTGCTAACAGCTGTTCATCAGCTAATTTAAGCGTGGTACACCCCGTTAACATTGATGCCGAGAGTAAACCATTGAGCCGGCCACAGCGTTTAAGTTGGCGCTCTTGAGCCGTCAAAATACATTGCACAGCCTGGTGTGTGGAGACTCCACCTTTATGAGACATGAGTGCAGCTGCTGAAGGGCGTTGCACTGCAACTTGAAGGTCTATGCGGTCAATCAGTGGCCCTGACAGACGCTGTAGGTAGTTTGCCACCTTTGTCGGTGTACAGCGACAACTGTTGTGCTCGTCTCCATAGTAGCCACAAGGGCACGGGTTGGTAGCTGCAATTAATAGAAATTGAGCAGGCAAGGTGCTTTGGTAGGCCGCTCTTGATAAATGGATTTCGCCACTTTCTAATGGCTGCCGCAGGCTGTCTAACACATGGCGTGGAAACTCTGCGAGCTCGTCTAAAAATAAAACGCCATGGTGTGCTTGGCTAATTTCTCCTGCTCTTGGCACTCGGCCACCACCCACTAAAGACACTGCAGATGCGCTGTGGTGAGGTGCTCGCCAAGGCGCTAGCAGCCATGTCTTTGGATTAAATAAACCCAAGCTGGAATTAATGGCCCCAAGCTCTAATGCTTGGGCTTCAGTTAGCGGTGCCAATAAGCCATGCAGACGCTGAGCCAGCATCGTTTTACCAGTGCCAGGTGGCCCACACATCAACAGATTATGATGCCCGGCTGCAGCAATAATCAACGCACGTTTAGCTTGCTCTTGGCCACGAACGTCTAACAACTCTGTAGTTGGTAACTGTTCAACAAAGCTATCTGGACGTTTGGGTTGTTGTTGCTTTTCTGGGTAGTGCAGCCACTGGCTAAGCTGGTTTAGGTGCGTTGGGCAAAGAACCCGACTGGCTTTTGGCATAATCGCTTCTGCGGCATTATCTGGCGCTACTACCATAACTCTGTCACATCTTTGGCAGGCTAACGCAGCACTCAATATGGCAGGGCAGCGCCTGAGTTCAGAACTAAGGGCAAGTTCTGCTACAAACTCATACCCCTTTACGCCCTCCACAGGCAGCTGGCCACTAGCCGCC
>DCAT01000104.1:0-160 GCA_002312935.1 Oceanospirillaceae bacterium UBA1126
TGCCCTGCAGAAAATTACTGAGGCGATACAGGGGTTTTTTATCACAAGTAACGCACTTCAGTATGTAGAGTAGGCGCACACTAAGGGTTCAACATATCAACCGTCGTGAAACGTTTATCCTTCAATTAAGGCTATGCCAAAAACACAGACTCCTATGTAA
>DCAT01000104.1:490-2847 GCA_002312935.1 Oceanospirillaceae bacterium UBA1126
GGAACCGCCCATTCATAGGAGCCTCTATTATTTCTGTACACCTGTCCTTGTGCCTTAAGCAGTCACACAACAAGCAAAAGTTTGCCTATTGCTGGTATTATCATGATAATGCTAGTAATAGCGTTCTTGATCTGACGTTTCTGATAACAATGATTGACTATATCTGACTATGCAAACCCTCGCTCTTATTGACGATGATTTAGAAATTCGCCAGCTACTAAGCCAATACCTAAGCCAACAGGGTTTTGAAGTGGTCACTTTTGCTGATGGTGAGGCTTTCTTAAAAGCGCAGATGGTTCAGTTTGACTTAGCTGTTTTGGATATTGGTCTGCCGGGTATGGACGGGCTAGATGTATGCCGCAACTTGCGCCAGACCTCTAACTTGCCGGTTATTATGCTCACTGCAGCTAGCGATGACCTAGATCGTATTTTGGGCCTAGAGTTAGGTGCAGATGACTATATGGGAAAGCCGTTTAATCCTCGTGAATTGTTAGCCCGTATAAAGGCACTTTTGCGACGAGTGCACGTACAGCAACCCAAGCAAGAACTAAACGCCTCTGCTTTGCATATAGACGTGCTTAAACGCTGCGCTAGCTATGCAGGTAAAAACTTGCCATTAACGGGCGCAGAGTTTGACTTGCTCAACCTCTTATACCAGCACCAAGGTGAGGTGCTAAGTCGAGACGCGATATGCCAAGTGCTGCATGGACGCAATGCACAGCCGTTCGACCGCTCTATAGATACTAGTATTAGTCGCTTGCGTAACAAACTCAATCAGGTAGCACAAGACAATATCCAGAATGTGCGTGGCAAGGGTTATGTGTTGGTGCTTGCGTGAGTTTTTTGACAGGCCTTTGGCACAAACTAATTCCTAATTCAGTAATGGCCCGAGTCACTATAGTGCTATTTTTAGGCATTTTAATCGCTCAAGTATTTGGTACTTGGCTATGGGTTTCCCAATTAAAAGCCACTGAACATAACCGTTTGATCGACGTCTCACAGACCATGGGTTCACGCATTGGTCAAACCGTGCAGTTTTTTAAAAAGCTGCCGGACCAATACCGTCATATAGTACTAGATCAATTACGAGATATGGGAGGCACTCGCTTTTTTGTGTCAGTCAATCAGCAACAC
This sequence comes from Oceanospirillaceae bacterium UBA1126, assembly GCA_002312935.1. Classification (GTDB taxonomy): domain Bacteria; phylum Pseudomonadota; class Gammaproteobacteria; order Pseudomonadales; family Balneatricaceae; genus Njordibacter. The sequence continues at coordinate 1,625 of DCAT01000104.1, forward strand.
ATTGCCTTACGCACTATCCCCCAGACAGATTTTTCTCAATTGGTGCGTCAGCAACTTAGCACTAGTATTGTTGCCCAATTGGGGCAAACCCAAGGGTTAGATATTCAATTTGTTGACTTTGATGACTTAAAAATACTTTCTGGCACTAACCTAATGGTGGATTTGCCACCCAAATGGAAGCGCTTTGCCCTTATACAACCTAGTGATGCCAGCCCAGTGGCGGTGGTGCAGCTGCCAGTGGCTAATGAGTGGATATATCTAGCGGCCGTGATCCCGGAAGGGCAAATGCTTACTGGAGTCACTTGGCTTACTAGCGAGCGCATGCTGAGCATTAGTTTGGTCTCGCTTACTGTATTGGTGCTTACCTTGCTGTTGGTGCGCTGGGTAGTGAGGCCTTTACGATTGTTGGCTAGGCAGGCAGAAGCTATCGGTAGAGGGCGTAATCCTCGGCATATGCGGGAACAAGGCTCTAGCGAAATGGTGGCTACTATTCGTGCCTTTAATACCATGGTTGGGCGCATTCAAAAGTTTACTGGTGACCGAGAACGGCTTTTTGCCGCCATTTCCCATGACCTTAAAACGCCTCTTACTCGCGCCCGCTTGCGTGCAGAAATGATTTCAGATACTGATCAAAAACAGGCATTAATTGGTGATTTAGAAAATTTAGAGACCATGGTTAAGGGCAGTTTGCAGATGATGAAAGATGATGCCATCCATGAGAATGCGCAACGTATCGATCTGAGCCAGTTGTTACTGCGCCTTGCAGCGCAGAATCAAATATATGGTTTGCCCATTGAACTTGATATCCAGCCAGGATTAGTTATCGATGGCCGCAGTATGGCCCTGCAACGCTTATTTAGTAACCTAATAGACAATGCACTGGCGTATGGAAGAGCCGCAAGTATTATTGCCAGTGCTAACCCCGAAGGTACAGTGATTCGTATTTTAGACCCTGGCCCAGGGCTAAGTGACGCAGACAAGGCCCGTGTGTTTGAGCCTTATTACCGCATCGATGAGAAACCTAGTGGTGATCATGTGGGGCTTGGTTTGGGCATTGCGCGCAGTATTGCCAATCTTCATGGGGGTGAATTAGAACTTAAAGATCGCCGTGGTGGTGGTTTGATGGTTGAGGTTTATTTCCCTTTGTAACCTTTTGTCACACTTCTCCACGTTATGACACTTTCCCATGTATACACTGCCATACACGGGAGTGTGACTGCCGG
>DCAT01000035.1:0-1124 GCA_002312935.1 Oceanospirillaceae bacterium UBA1126
GTGTTTGGAAAAGTAATAAAGGGCATGGACATTGTTGACAAGATTACCCAAGTACCCACTAAAACTAACGGTATGTATCGTGATTGGCCGTCTAAACCAGTCTTCCTCTATAAAGCTTACAACCTCACTCAATAATTGTGAGGTATGAAAACTAGTCATGCTAAAAAGCCATTTTCTGATCCGCAAAGTTTAGCTGCAACCCCTGAAGTTGCGGCTAAGTTAGTGGCCAAACTGCAAAAAAGCCCACTTGAAGTAGACCAACGACTCAATAAGCTTGAAGCTATTTTTGCAGAGTCTCAGATATTCCTGAGCAACAACACTTTATCTCTAAACGCCCCAGCATTAGGTGATACAGGTATATGTGTTGCAAAGCCTACAGTTGAGGTTTTAGATAAAAATTTTGGTGCTGGCTTAGATTTTCTTCTCACATGGAAACTTTGGCTGCAGGCTGGTAAACACTGCGGGCTAACATCAACACTAAGCTATCTCGCCATTTCTGAGCAGCCTCTGTGCCTAGAGGACATTAAATGGGTGCATAAAAGCTGGCCTCAATTAAAAAGCCTGAGCTTAAAGCTACAAAACCAATATCCAAGTGCTATTAAAGGTTTTCATCAGCTGGACTTTGGCAACGTTAAGCTAATTTTGGTGCAGGCGGAGTCCGAACACGCTCTAGCACAGGTGCAAGGTAAGTTTGATGTGTGTCTTGGTGACTTAGAAATAGCCGCCAATAATGGGTATATACCACCATGGCAAAGACCAACTCTGGGCGTTACGCAAAAGAGCAAAGTAGCGGTCATTGGTGCGGGGATTAGTGGCACAGCTACTGCATACAGCTTATCTCAGCGGGGTTTTGATGTAACACTTATCGAGCGAGGCCAGGCGTTAGCTAGTGGCGCTTCAGGTAACCGACAAGGTATGCTCTATGCCAAACTACCAGACAATGCCACCATAGCAGGCCAGTTTCACCAACAGGGGCTTCAGCACAGCATGGGGCAGCTAAAGCGGTGTTTAGGTGCTAAATATTGGCAATCCTGTGGTTTGTTACAGTTAGCTACTAACGCTAAGCAAGTGGCTCAAATGCAGGCAGTAATGCAACGCGGGTATCCTTCGTCTTGGTTACAGTG
>DCAT01000035.1:1425-15748 GCA_002312935.1 Oceanospirillaceae bacterium UBA1126
AAATACCCTTCGTCCTGGTTACAGTGGCTAGAACAAGACGCTGCAGAAGAACTAGCACAGCAACCCTTGAGTGCAGGGGGTTTGTATTTCCCTCACAGTGGCTGGGTTTCTCCTGTAGATTGGTGTGAATCCTTGTGTGATCAAAGTGGTGCCAATGTGTGGCTCGGTACAGATGTGGTAGGCATGCAGCAAACCCAAAATCACGTTTGGCGCCTTACCCTAGCAGGTGCTTATTCAGGCGACTATGAGTTTGACGCTGTCGTTATTGCCAATGCCAACGGTGCTAAGGACTTATTGGCCAAACAGTCCATCTCGTTAAAATCTATTCGTGGTCAAGTAAGTTACATTGCAGCTGATGAAAAAATAGGGCAAAGCCCCGCGCTTGTGGTTTGTGGCGAAGGCTATGTGACACCAGCCCAGCAAGGCGTCTTTGCGGTGGGAGCCAGCTATAATTTGCACACAGTGGACATGGCCTTATCGGCGCAAGATCATACTGACAATTTGAGTCGTTTAAGTGAAGTGCTGCCAAGGCACAAAAAGCTTGGCTCAAACTCTATTGCTGGTGGTAGAGTGAGTTTTAGGGCGGTAACCCCAGATTACCTGCCACTGGTAGGGCAGCTGGCTGATGAGTCCAAAGTATTAGATCGCTTTGCAAAATTGCGCCAAGATGCTAATTATAAGTTTGCTGAACAGATGCCTTATTTAGCAGGGCTGTATATTAATGCAGGCCATGGCTCTAAGGGCTTAATAACTGCGCCCTTAAGTGCAGAGATATTAGCCAGCCAGATGGCCAACCAAAGCCTGCCTGTGGCACAATGTGTAGCCTGGGGTTTAGACCCCAACCGATTCATTATTCGCGACTTAATACGCCGTAAACGTTAACTGAGATCCATGCTGTGAACCCAACTAAAATTAAACTTCATAAAAGTAGCAACACTCTAGAACTTAGCTATGCAGAAACTGCTGGTGAGGTTAGCTACACTTTATCTGCAGAATACCTGCGTATTTCCTCGCCCAGTGCAGAAGTTAGGGGCCATAGCCCAGACCAAGCGGTGCTGCAGGTGGGTAAGAGCAGAGTTAAATTAGTGGGTGTTGAGGGCGTAGGCCATTACGCAGTTAAACTTGAATTTGATGATGGCCATGATTCGGGTTTGTATACGTGGAATTACCTCCATGACCTTAGTATTAATCAACAACAGCACTGGGATGATTACTTAGAGGAATTAAACCAAGCTAAACAAAGCCGAGACCCACACACTAGCGTGGTCCAGTTTGTTTAGCTCACTAGGTTATAAGATAACAAGGTGATTAGGCAGTTCGTCTCGATCATGGGTTGATGGCACATGCTCTGCGAGTAGGTCGCCACAAGCTGTTATAGCAGCGATGAGTCCAGCCTCGGTGTTGTTGGCTTTTATTTGGGCTAAGAGCGGCTTCAAGATACTGTCCCATGCATCATCCGGCACAAAGTTATTAATGCCTCTATCTGCTAAAATCTCGGCATAGCGCTCAGCTTCTGAGACAAAGATAAGCACGCCAGTTTCACCCTGAGTGTGGTGCAACCCTTGGGCCAAAAACTGCTCCTTTGCTACTAGCGCTGCTCTGTTGTATTTAACGTGTTTTGGCACCAAAAAATGTTTTAGAGAACGCCAACGAAACATAAAAGCTAAGGCAATAAATTCAATCAACTGAATCCAAAGAATGTCCGTTTGACTTAACCAAAGGTTAGTTTGGAATAGCAGTGCAGGTGTCACTAAGGTGATTAAAGCAGCCCACATAGTGGGAATGAAGTAGTAGTCATCACTCTCACCAGCCAATACGGTTACCAACTCAGCGTCGGTCCTTTTTTCAGCCAACTCAATAGCTTGCGATACCTTGGCTTGTTGTTGCTTGTTAATTAATGTCATCGTTACCATCCTCCAGATGCGCCACCGCCACCAAATCCGCCACCACCGCCGGAAAATCCACCAAATCCACCTCCACCAGAGCTTCGGCCACCCGAACTGCCACCTAAGAAAATTAGAGGGAGTAACCAAAGGCTACTTCTGCCGCGGCGCCCACCACGGGAGCCAAGGCGGTTCATCGCTGCAAAAGCCATAAAAATAAACATAAATATGAGGCTAGGTAAGCCTGAGCCATTACCTGAGGTCTTTCTTTTAGCAGCAGGCTGGATATATTCGCCGCCAAGAGCAGAAACGATGGCCTTAGTACCTACCAACAGGCCGCCACTAAAGTCACCCGTTTTAAACCGAGGCAGAATATACTCCTGAATAATTGAAGCGCTTATGGCGTCGGTCACCACACCCTCTAACCCATAACCCACTTCAATCCGGACTTTACGCTCGGCTTGGGCTAGGATCAGCACAATACCGTTGTCTTGCTCTTTCTGACCCACTCCCCAAGCACGGCCCATTTCTACACCAGCTTGCTCAATGCTATAACCTTGTAAGTCTTTAAGGGTAACGACAATGATTTGATTACTGGAAGCCTTCTCATGCCCCGCCAGTAATTGGTTAATTTTTTGCTCAGAAGGCGCATCAATTAAATTGGCTTGGTCCAACACACGTGAGCTCAGTTTAGGCGCTTCAAATGCCGCGAAAGTGGGCAATGTTAATGCCAGCACCCACAAAGCAATAAGACCTACTATTAACCATTGTGGCTGCCTTTTAGGTGTTATTCCTTGTGTCATTTCCAGTTGCATTAGAAACTCACCTTTGGCGCTGTGGCAGCGTCTTGGCTGGTGGCTGTGTAGGCTTCACGCAGCTTTAAGTCGCTGTATAAAAGGCCATGCCATAGTTTACCTGGAAAAGTTCGGATTTCAGTGTTGTAGCGCTCTGTGGCGGCAATGTAGTCTCTACGAGCCACACTTATACGATTTTCAGTCCCTTCAAGTTGCGACTGCAGGGCCAAAAAGTTTTGATTAGCTTTTAGGTCTGGATAACGTTCACTGACTACTAGTAAGCGTTTTAGGGCACTGCCAAGTTGGCCTTGAGCTTGTTGAAATTGCGCCATAGCTTGAGGGTTTTCTAATAGATCTTTACTCACCTGGATGGAGCCCACTTTTGCCCGTGCATTAGTCACGGCGATAAGCGTGTCCTTCTCCTGTTTTGCATAACCCTTAACAGTACTTACTAGGTTAGGAATAAGGTCTGCACGGCGTTGGTATTGGTTTTCAACCTGAGACCATGATGACTTTAGTTGCTCATCGTAGGTGGGGATATTGTTGACGCCACATGCGCTTAAGGCAAGGCTGGCAACCACTAAGGCGAGGGCATGTACCCAACGTTTAAAAGACAACATAGTGTGTTTCCAATTTAATTCAATAATAAACTGCATTGCCCCTAATGATGGGCCTAAAAGCTCAACTTTCAAGGCTTTTGATCAACTATTAAGGCTAATCAATTTGCCCAAGAGCAATGGCTCCAGCGGCTTTTACGTGGGCAACACAAGCCTTTCTTGCCGCTTCACCATCGCGGTTAGAGATAGCCAGCATGATAGCCTGCATTTCTTTAAGGCTGTTTTGCCAACGTCCGTGTTGGGATATGGTTCCCGCTCGCAACACCATGATACGAGCTAAAAGGCGGTTAAGGCTGGTGTCCAGTTCGTCATTGCCACTACCTTCGAGTAGTTGCTCATAAAAATCTTTAGTACAGGCCAAAATTTCACTTACTCTAGAGTGGTCAAAGGCCTTTTTTAATGCATCAGTCGTTTCTTGTAGTGAGTTAATCTGGTCGTTGCTTGCACGCTCACAAAATAACTCACCTGCTAAACCCTCCAGAGCAGCGCGCAACTCATAAATGTTTTTTATGTCCTGTGCGTCTAGCACAGTGACACTTGGCCCACGTTGGCCGGCGTATTGAACTAAACCTTCCGACTCTAGGTGTCGTAACGCTTCTCTCACAGATGTCCGGCTTACATCGAGTGCCTTGCACAGTTCTCTTTCTACCAACCTTTGACCCGGTTTAAACTGAGCACTAATGATGGCATTACGTAGCTTATCTAATACGATCTGGCGCAAAGTTATGGTGTTACGAGTGACTTTGAGGTTAGAAAGATCATTGATCATTAATTAAGACTCTGCAGCCATTTCTGCTAATACTTCACGGGCGCACCGAAAAGCATCAATAGAAGCGGGTACACCACAATAAATAGCGCTTTGTAGTAGTACTTCACGGATTTCATCTTGGGTGCAGCCATTGTTGAAAGCCCCACGGATGTGGATTTTTAGCTCGTGGGGCCGATTTAACGCCGTAATCATACCTAAATTCACCAAACTGCGAGTTTTACGGGGTAACCCGTCACGGTTCCAAATGCTGTCCCAGCAGTACTCAGTAACAAGCTCCTGCAAGGGCCATGTAAAGTCGTCAGCTGCAGCAATAGAGGCATCCACATAGGCATCTCCCAGGACAGCTTTACGGGTTTTTAAGCCGGCTTCAAATTTTTCTGATCTGTGTTTTGAATCTGACATTAATTAATCCTTTTTCAGGCCTAAAAAGTTATTACAAACCACCCATTAACATGTATTTAATTTCTAGAAAGTCTTCAATACCATAATGCGACCCTTCGCGGCCGATGCCTGATTGTTTTATACCGCCAAAAGGAGCCACTTCTGTGGAGATGATGCCTTCATTAATACCTACGATGCCATACTCTAAAGCTTCACCTACGCGCCATACACGGCCAATATCACGGGTGTAAAAGTAGGCGGCTAAACCAAATTCAGTGTCATTAGCCAAGGCTATGGCATGTTCTTCATCTTTAAACTTAAAAATGGGGGCTAGGGGGCCAAAGGTTTCTTCAGTAGCCACCTTCATGTTGGTGGTGGCATTGCCAATAATGGTAGGGGTAAAAAAAGTACCCCCTAAGGCATGACTATCTCCTCCACATATCAGGTCACCACCTTTGCTCAAGGCATCTTTAATGTGTGCGTTTACTTTATCAATAGCGCCTTGGTTAATCATAGGGCCCTGAGTGACACCCTCATCCATCCCATTACCTACTTGAAGTTCGGCTACCTTCTCTGCAAGCTTAGCAATAAATGCGTCGTACACCCCTTCTTGTACAATAAAGCGGTTAACACAAACACAGGTTTGCCCTGCATTGCGATACTTGCCAGCGATAGCGCCAGTTACAGCAGCATCAAGGTCGGCATCGTTAAACACGATAAACGGTGCATTACCCCCTAGCTCAAGGGATACTTTCTTCAGCGTGGGAGCACATTGTTGCATCAACAATTTGCCCACAGCCGTAGAACCAGTAAAGGTGAGTTTACGAACAGTGGGGTTACTGGTGAGTTCAGCGCCAATTGGACGAGGTTGACCAGTAATTACATTAAATACGCCAGCTGGAATGCCGGCTTCTTCTGCTAGTACGGCTAACGCTAAAGCAGAAAAAGGGGTCTCAGATGCTGGGCGTACCACAAACCCACAACCTGCCGCCAATGCTGGGCCACACTTACGAGTAATCATAGCAGTTGGGAAATTCCAAGGTGTGATAGCAGCAACAACACCTATGGGCTCTTTAGTGACGATAATACGAGCATCTGCCTTATGGGTAGGGATAACGTCACCATAAGTACGTTTACCCTCTTCGGCAAACCATTCTATAAAACTGGCAGCGTAAGCAATTTCGCCTTTCGCTTCATTTAACGGCTTACCTTGCTCTAAGGTCATTATTTTACCAAGGTCATTTTGGTTAGCCATAATGAGGTCAAACCAACGGCGCAAAATAACCGCACGTTGCTTGGCAGTTTGCTTGCGCCAGCTAATCATCGCAACACGGGCCGCCTCAATTGCTCGAGCAGTTTCTGCAGCATTCATATCTGGAATGCTACCTACCACGTCGCCATTAGCAGGGTTAGTCACCTCTATTGTTGCGTTGGAATCGGCATCTAACCAAGTACCATTAATATAAGCTTGCTGACGAAATAGCGCAGGATTGGTTAGTTGCATGATGTGGTTCCTATAATTAGTAATAGCAATGTAGTTAGGTGGCTAGCTCTGGGGCATTGTGCCTATCGAGCTGTATGTTATATTAAAATGTTCAATATATTAAACGTTTTGATAACTTGTTTAGGTTTATATACGGGCTAAATTTTTAGGACTATGGGTCAACGCATGATAAAAGGGTCAGACATCGGCTCGCTAGAGGTATTAATCCAAACAGTTTTTAGTTGGGTATAATCTTTTACCGCATCGATGCCACTTTCACGGCCATACCCGCTTGCTTTAAAACCACCGATTGCCCCCATTGGTGAAACTGCTCGGTAAGTATTAACCCAAATGATGCCCGCTTGTACGGCTTTACTCATGCGATGAACTCGGCCATTATCTCGGGTCCAAATGCCAGCTGCTAAACCAAATTCACTGTCATTGGCTAAGGCTAAGGCTTCTGATTCATCCTGAAAACGAATGATGCTGGCTACTGGACCAAAAACTTCCTCTTGCATGATGCTACATTGATTGCTCTCTACTGCCAAGATAGTGGGGTGGTAATACCAGCCATCGCTGGTTATACAGGCGCGCTCACCTCCATGAACGAGTTCCGCACCCTCTGCTAAAGCTGAAGCCACCATTCGTTCAACTAAAGCTAATTGTGATTGAGTGGCCATAGGCCCCATTTCAGAATTTGGGTCCATTGGGTCACCAATAATAATACTGGCAACCCGGGTTTTAAGGGCTGCTAAAAATTCATCATACACTCCATCCTGAACTAATAAGCGGCTGCCGGCCACGCAACTTTGTCCGCTAGCGGCAAAGATGCCAGCAATAACACCATTTACGGCACTGCCAATGTCAGCGTCTTCAAAGATGATGTTGGGGGATTTTCCACCAAGTTCTAAGCTTAGTTGAGCTAGGTTTTCTGCGCTATTTTTAACCACAGCTTTGGCACCCTGGGCACCACCAGTAAAAGCAATGCGCCTGACAAGCGGGTGCTTAGTTAACGCTGCGCCAGTATCAGCACCAAATCCAGTCACTACATTTATCACACCCTCTGGAAAACCGGCTTGCTTAACTAAATGCATTAACTCAACAATGGTGGCTGAAGCATGTTCAGAAGGCTTAAGTACCACAGTGTTACCTGCAGCCAGTGCTGGTGCAAGCTTAACCGCAGTTAAGTACATAGGGGAGTTCCATGGAATAATAGCGGCAACTACACCCAATGGTTCGTGGCTGGTATAGGCAAACATATCGGCTTTGTCTAACGGTAAAGTCTGGCCTTCAAGTTTGTCCGCCTGGCCTGCGTAGTAGTAAAAAAATTCTGGCATGTAACCAATTTGGCCCATAGTTTCACGGATGAGTTTACCGTTATCATTGGTTTCCAGTTGTGCCAGTTGTTCCTTGTTGGCAGCAATTAAATCGCCCAGTTTGCGCAATAGCTTACCTCTAGCAGTAGCGTGTAGGTTACGCCAGGCAGGGTTTTCAAAAGCATTATGTGCCGCCTGAACAGCGGCATTTACATCAGCATCTAGTGCGTGTGGAAAACTAGCCCATGGTTTTGCATTAGCAGGGTTTAAGCTGTCAAAACGGTCACCATTTAGGGCATCAACCCATTGACCATTGATAAACATCTGATATTGGCGAAGGGCCATAGGGTTCTCCTTAATTTACTTTGGTGCTTTACTACTAGTTAGCTAGTACTAATGAATTGCTGTAATAGTTCGTTGACTTCTCGGGCTTTCTCTACGGGCATCATGTGCCTAGCATTGGGTAAAATAAACACTTTGGCTAAGCTTATCTGATGTGCTAAAGCGCGGCTCATTGCTGGGGTGGAACCAGGGTCTAGTTCGCCAGTGGTGACTAATGTAGGGCAAGTGATTTTGTTTAAATGACCTTGCATGGCAGTATCACCTTCACCAAATAAACGATAACAACGGCTATAGCTTGTTTTATGGTTAGATAACACGCAGGCCCTTAGTTGGGCGATGTAGGATGGATTTTTTTTAGTATATAGTGGGCTAAACCAACGGGTTAGGGCCTGATCTATATTGGCACTGGGTCCATATTGTTCTACTTCATGCACCCTTTTTAAAATGGCTTTACGCAAACTTTCATTACGATCAAACACTGAACTCATGATGGTTAGGCTGTGCAATTGATGGATATATTGAGTGGCAAATACTCCTGCTACAAGGCCCCCTAGGGAAAAGCCGATCAAATGCACCCGCTTAAGCTTTAAGTAATCCAACAAGTTGTCTAGTTGCTTAGCGAGGGTGCTCAGGCTAATGTCTGTTTGTGCATGAGGGCTTAATCCGTGGCCAAGCATGTCATAGGTAATGATATGGTGTTCAGCTTTTAACGCATCTACTTGGCTTTGCCACAGGCTTAAGTCTAAACCTACGCCATGGATAAATACTACACTGCTTTTACCAAGCTTTGGCTTACCAAATGTTTGGTAGTGGGTGCCTAATGGGCAAAATAAAGACATTAAGCTTGGCTTTGATGTGCAGTTTTTTCTGCTGCAATTTCTTCCATATCGATATAGCGGTTGCCAATACGCGGGTGAGCGCGTCCACCATCTGAGCCACCCAGTACAATAATAATTTCATCAGCGGCTGGAGCGTCTTCAATGTGCATTTCTAAAGTGATGTAGTGGGATCGAAAACCAGCATCATCTTTATGCATCATGGGAATTTGAATAGAGGTACCCGCTGGCCCACGTTTATTGGTAAAGCTTAAAAAGCTTTTTGCGTTAACGGCATCTCGGTAGTGGTTACCAAAACGTAATGTGTGAATAATGCCAGAGGCGTGCTCAATTTCACCATTTAGGCCAATCACAGCAGCTTTGCCGTAGGCCTCAATCGCGCCTCCATTGGGGAAGTGAGATAACATGGCAGCAACCATTTCCTTACCGAGTTCAGAGCACCCAGAAGTAATTTCTGGGCGGAGATTTTCTACAAAACCTTGGCCTGCCCATGGGTTTTTAATGACATAAGCTACGCCCACCATTTTAATAGGAGTGGAAGTGGATTTACCACCTTCAATGCGGATCTCTTCAATGCTGGTAACCACTTTACGTACTTCAAAATGCATATTTTATTCCTGACTAAATCGAGCTGTAACGCTTCATTCAAATGACGTGTTGCTGTTAATTAAAATTAGGCATAACTTTGTCTATAAACAACTGTAGAGATTTTTTCTTTTCACTATGGGACAGGCCGTTATCGCTCCAGAAACTAAATTGAGTCACACCCAGAGATTCATAATGTTTAATTCGCTTTGTCACTTCTAAGGGGGTGCCAATGAGTAGGTTTTTATGTAAGTCATCTAAACCAAAACCAGGCAGTTCATCCATTTGTGTGTCTGTTAAGGGGTTTATAAATCCGTCCACAGGAACTTGATCATTTTTAAACCATGCATAAAAATAAGCGTACCAGTTGCGCAGGGCTTGAGCTCCTTTATGCCAATCTTCATCTTCTTCATGGACCCATGTGTGGCGTAAAGCCAAAAGCTGTGGTTTGGGTTTGTCTGGGTGATTAATACAGGCTTGCTTAAAACGTTCGCAAGCCAGCTCAATGGAAGCATCACCAGCGATAAGTGGTGTGATCATAACATTACAGTCGCTCTTCACCGCATAATCATGAGACTCTTGCTCTCGTGCAGCCACCCACATCGGTGGAAATGGCTGCTGTGTAACGCGTGGAATAGCTGTAGAAGTAGGGAAGGCATAGTGCTCACCATCATGGGCGTAGTCACCAGTCCAAAGTTTTTGCAATGCCGGAATCATTTCGCGCAATGGACCGCCTCCTTCTTTCGCGGTCATTTTGTCCGTCATACGATCAAATTCAGATTGATAGGCACCACGAGCAATGCCAAAGTCAAGCCTGCCATTACTCATCATATCTACAAGTGACGCTTCACTAGCAAGACGAACAGGGTTCCAAAATGGGGCAACAATAGTGCCTAAACCCAAACGAATAGTCTTGGTAATTGGAGCCAGATAGGCCATAAAGTTAAGGGGGTTTGGGCATATAGTAAACTCCATCATGTGGTGCTCGCCGATCCACACAGTTTCAAACCCTGCCTTCTCCACCATCAGTGTGAGTTCGACTAACTCGTCAAATAGTTCTTTATGGGATTTAGTTGGGTCTGATCTTTCCATATGGACAAATAAAGAAAATTTCATAACAAAGACTCCGCAAGCTGTGTGTACAATCAAAAATGTATACTTGTATTATGGTATACCAAACATGTGAACTGCATTTTTTCACTGATCTATTAACATGTCAAGTTTAGTCTTAGGTAGATATTTTTTGTACAATTGTCTAATCTTAGGTTACCTAGATCTATCTCATTTAAAACGTTCTGTAGGCGGTTCTTATGTTTCAATCTTTTTTCCCTAATCCTCGATGGTTTTTTATTACGCTTATCGTTTGGGCAAGTTTATGTATTGGTGTTTGGTATGGCTGGGGAGATCAGTTGGGAACCTTGTTAGGTTTTGAGCTACCAGCAGAAGACGCTGAACCAGTGCTCGGTTTGGGCCATTTTGTGAGCGCAGACTTTATCTGGTTTTATCTCTATTACTTTACTACCCTAATGGTCTTTGGCCTAGTGTGGATGCGTATCTCACCTCACGAATGGCAACTGTGGTCAATTTTTGGTACGGCTCTTATCTTGTTTAGCACCTATTTTTCGGTGCAGGTATCAGTGGCCATTAACACGTGGAGACGACCATTTTTTGATAGCATTCAGGCAGCACTTGCCGAACCAGGCAGCGTGACAGCCACACAGTTGTACGACCTTATTATTATCTTTGGTCAAATTGCATTTTTGGCGGTTATTGTCTTTGTAATGACAAGGTTCTTCGTTAGCCACTATATCTTTCGCTGGCGTATGGCTATGAACCAATTTTATGCCTCTAGGTGGACTCAGTTAAGGCAGGTTGAAGGTGCGGCGCAGCGAGTGCAAGAAGATACCATGCGTTTTGCCGGCATTATGGAAGGTTTGGGTGTGTCTTTAGTTGATGCCTTTATGACTTTGGTGGCCTTTTTACCAGTGCTCTGGTCGCTGTCTCAATATGTTACAGAGCTGCCTATAATTGGTGTTATCGCTTCACCATTATTCTATGCCGCTATTTTTTGGTCGATCTTTGGCACCATGCTCATGGCGTTTGTTGGTATTAAACTGCCTGGTTTAGAGTTTCGTAATCAGCGTGTTGAAGCTGCCTATCGCAAAGAGTTGGTCTATGGAGAGGACCACGAAGACCGCGCGCAACCATTAACGTTAACTGAGTTGTTTGGTAACGTGCGTAAAAATTACTTTCGGCTATATTTTCATTACATGTACTTTAACGTTGCTCGCAGTTTTTACTTACAGGCAGACAATTTATTTGCTTACATTATCCTCATTCCAACGATCGTTGCTGGCACCATTACCTTTGGTATTTTACAGCAGATATTGACGGCATTTGGACAGGTTAGTAATTCGTTCCAGTATTTGATCAATTCTTGGCCTACTATTGTTGAATTGATTTCTGTTCATAAACGTTTACAGTCGTTTGAGCGTGTGTTGCATGAAAAACCTCAAGTAGGTATCGATCTTCAGTACATAGAGAGCGGTGAAAGCGATTAAGCCGAAGTGATACTTTTAATGGGTGTGTGCTTTTAACAGATGCCACACCCTTTAAGTATGATGTGCTTAATCGAGTCAGCTGCTGAGGTGAAGGACTGCTCTGTTAACGTGGGTGTCTGAGTAGCAATGAGAATTTGTGGCTCAAAGTCAGCGTAGTATTGGGTGCTTGCCCAGATCATAAAGATCACATGGGCTGGTTCTACGTCATCCATTTTTCCTTGGGCTACCCAACTTTCAAAAATGCTCATGCGTTGTTTAAACCACAGGCGATAATCTTGCTGCAGGTATGCGCTTAGGTGAGGTGCTCCACTTATCATTTCCTTGGCAAATAAACGTGAGGCTGTAGGGTGAGTGCGGGAAAAATCCATTTTGGCGTCAATATAGCAGCTCAGTACGTCTGCCGGTTCATCGTGGCTAGCAAGCTCGTTGAATATGGCATCCCACAGGTTGAGCGTGTTTTCCAACACTGCACCATAAAGGCCCAGTTTGTTAGAAAAGTAATAATGAATGTTAGCCTTGGGCACTTGAGCAGACTCAGCGATGCGCTGCATAGTTGCACCACGAAAACCGTGGCAGGCGAATTCTGCTTCGGCAGCTTGCAAAATTAGTTCTCGGCTTTGTTCCCTTATACGGCCGGGTTTGTATGGTCCTCTCAAAATGCTTTCGGTCATAAGGTGTGCCATGAGTGACTAGATTAGTTGCTAAAATGCTAATGTATATCACCCATGACTCAGGGTCAAATGAAAAGTTGACTAAATGGACAGGTATTGAGAAGATGACCCCCTAGCACCGTATATTAAAGCTTAGAGTAGCGCGAATGCACCTATTATTAAACAAAACGGCTATTGAGATAGTAGATCCAGCGGCAGACATCACCCTATTACAGTGGTTAAGAGAGTCTCAGCACTTAACAGCGACTAAAGAAGGCTGTGCCGTAGGAGACTGTGGCGCTTGCACAGTTATTGTGGGAGAGCTAGAGCATGGAGAAGCGGTGTATCGCAGTGTGAACGCTTGTATTGCACTCTTGGCCAGCCTCGATGGCTGCCACGTGATCACCCTTGATGTTTTGCAGGACTCTAACCTACATCCTGTGCAACGCGCTATGGTGGAATGCCACTCTAGCCAGTGTGGTTTTTGTAGCCCAGGGTTTGTGATGTCTCTAGTGGTTTGGTGGCTCAATACACCAGCCAATCAATTAACTACGCCTGAAGCTTTTGCGCAACATCGTCATGGTGTTGAGCTCGCATTATCAGGCAATTTATGTCGCTGTACTGGTTATCTTCCTATTCTTTTAGCTGCTGACCGATTAGCACCGATGGATCGAACAATGGATCCTTTGTTTAATCAAATGGGTGGCTACGACCACTGCCTTGCTCACTTGAAAAGCATTGCGTCCCAATCTCAATCTCATGACCGAGACGCGCGTGCACAAGCCTATATGGCACCGTCTAGCCTTGAAGAATTAGCGCTAGCCTATGAGGCCTTTCCACAAACACGATTGGTAGCAGGGTCTACGGACTTGGCGCTAGGCATTACCCATGGCCTTCAGTCTATTGAGCGTTTAATAGATGTTACTGGCGTTAAAGAACTCCAGTCAATTGAACAGCGTGACCACCATATTTATATTGGTGCAGGTGTGAGGCTAAGTGAGGTAGAAGCATTCTGTCAGGCACTATTGCCAGCCATGAGTGATTTATTGGGACGCTTTGCTTCACGTCAAGTTCGTAACCGTGCCACTCTGGTAGGTAATATTGCCAACAGTTCTCCTATTGCTGACATACCACCGTTATTACTAGTAATGGGTGCGAAATTAATCCTTCAGTGTGGTTTAAACCAACGCACTATTCCGTTGAGTGAGTTTAACTTAGGTTATAAGAAAACCGCTTTAAAGAGTGGTGAATTTATTCACAGTGTTATATTGCCATTGCCTCTTAGTAGTCAACAGGTATCGGTGGAGAAAGTGAGTAAACGTGCCGAAGATGATATTTCTGCCACGTGTGTTGCCATGAGTATCACCTTGACGCATGGTGCTATTACTCAGGTTAATATTGCCTGTGGGGGTATGGCAGCCATCCCAAAAATGGCTAATGAGACTCAAAGCCAATTGTTAGGTCAACCTTTAACACAGGAACTCGTTGCTCAAGTTCCCTTATGGCTTGCCCGAGACTATCAACCCATTGACGATATGAGAGCCAGTGCTGCCTACCGTCAGCAGGTGACTGCTAACCTCATTCAGGGTTTCTTAAAGGAGGCTATGTGATGAGAAAACTACCAGATATTAAGGATCAAAACGCAACTAATACCACTCACCCCAATACCAGTGCGATGGGTAAGCCCACTCCCCATGAAAGCGCCCGACTGCACCTCACAGGCAAAGCACTGTATATCGATGACATCGCAGCACCAGAAGGCTGTTTACACGCTTATGTAGGGATGGCGAACGTGGCATGTGGCCTGCTTAAACGCCAGGATTTAATGGCTGTTGCCGCAGCAGATGGCGTGGTTGACGTTATTACTGCAAAAGACATACCAGGCCACGTAGACATTGGCCCAGTTTTTAAGGGAGACCCTTTATTAGTAGAAGAACAGATTAACTACTTTGGCCAGCCTCTATTTGCCGTTGCTGCAACTAGCCGCGTCGCTGCGCGCAGAGCTGCCCTCTTAGGCCAAGCGGATATAGAACAGACGCCGCCTTTATTAACCTTGGAGCAAGCCCAAGCAGCTGAAAAGCAAGTTCGCCCGAGTCATAGCTTAGT
>DCAT01000035.1:16136-19808 GCA_002312935.1 Oceanospirillaceae bacterium UBA1126
GGTGGCCAAGAACACTTTTACCTAGAAGGGCAGGTGGCCCTTGCCATTCCCCAAGATAATGGTGGTGTATTGGTCCACAGTTCTAGTCAGCACCCTAGCGAAGTGCAAAAGTTAGTGGCTGAAGTATTGGCCTTGCCAATGCACAAAGTTGTCGTAGATATGCGCCGAATGGGTGGTGGTTTTGGTGGTAAAGAAACTCAAGCTGCACAATGGGCTTGCCTTGCTGCCTTGTTAGCCGTGCGCAACCAAAAAGCGGTCAAACTGCGCCTTGCCCGAAGTGATGATATGGCCCTCACAGGTAAGCGCCATCCCTTTGTAAACCAAGCACAGGTAGGGTTTGATTCAGAGGGGAAAATTACTGCATTAAATGCGGATCTCCATGGTTTGTGCGGTTGTAGTGCAGATTTATCTGATGCGATTGTGGACAGAGCCATGTTCCACACTGATAATGCTTATTACTTGCCAGCAGCAACGATCACAGGCCATCGTTGGTTTCAAAATACAGCCTCAAATACCGCATACCGCGGGTTTGGTGGGCCTCAAGGCATGATGCTAGCAGAACAGATGCTAGATGACATTGCTCGTAGTCTTGGTAAAGACCCCTTGGTAATAAGGCAAGCTAATTTATATGGTTCAGATCAGCGTAACATTACACCCTATCACCAGACAGTAAAGGGTGTAGATCTAACTCGAATTATTGATGAATTAGTCAATTCCAGTGACTATTGGGCGCGTAGGAAAGCCATAAAAAAAGACAATCAAGCGTGCATGAAAAATGGTGGCCGTTACATCAAAGGCCTAGCCTTAACGCCTGTGAAATTTGGTATATCCTTTACTGCCATGTTCCTTAACCAAGCCGGTGCCCTAGTGCATATTTATACTGATGGTACTGTGCAAGTAAGCCACGGTGGAACAGAAATGGGCCAAGGCTTATATACTAAGATTGCACAGATTGTCGCATCTGAGTTGGGGCTACCCTTAGAGCATATAGAAGTGACTTCAACCCGCACTGATAAGGTGCCCAACACTTCGCCTACTGCGGCTTCAAGTGGCACAGACCTTAACGGCCAGGCTGCCCGTAATGCGGCACTTGCCATCAAGCAGCGATTAATCGATCATATTGTAGACACCCATCAGGTTGATGCTGAAAATGTGGTATTTGAAGACGGTAACGTTTCATGGCCCAACCGGAGCATCTCCTTTGCAGAGCTAACGCAAGAGGCCTATATGGCACGGATCTCCATGTCTGCCACGGGCTATTACCGCACTCCAAAAATTCATTACGACCGCGAACAGGCCAAAGGTAACCCGTTCTTCTACTACTCCTGCGGTGCTTCGGTGAGCGAGGTAGAAGTAGACACCTTTACTGGTACTTATACGATACCTAGGGTTGATATTCTGCATGATGTCGGTGAAAGCATTAACCCTGCCATCGACTTAGGTCAAGTAGAGGGTGGTTTTATCCAGGGTATGGGTTGGCTGACAACCGAAGAGTTGGTATGGGGGCAAGATGGTCGTCTACAAACCAACGGTGGTGCAAGTTACAAAATACCTGCCGTTGGTGATACGCCTAAACAGTTTAATGTGGCTTTGTTGCAAGACAGTAAAAACCATGAGGCCACAATTTTTCACTCTAAAGCTGTGGGAGAACCCCCCTTTATGCATGGTATTTCTGTGTGGTCCGCATTGCGCGATGCAGTATGGGCTGCTGGTGGGCAACAGGTAAATCCCCAGTTGGATGCGCCAGCCACGCCAGAGCGAGTATTATGGGCACTTAAAGCAGCTAAGTCGATTAAACCTAATATAACGGTAGAAGCATCATGAAAACATGGCTTGCTGCACAGTGGCAGTGTGAACAACAAAATCAAGCCTATGTAATGGTGAGTATTGTTGCTTTGCAGGGTTCATCGCCTCGAGGGGTAGGTAGTAAAATCATAGTCACTGAAGATAAGCAGTTCGATTCTATCGGTGGGGGGCACCTAGAATATAAAGCGATTGCTCAAGCCCGCGAGATGCTGTCCCATGAGGGCAAGACACAAATGATTGATTACCCTCTTGGTGCAAGCTTAGGCCAATGTTGTGGTGGCAAGGTAAGCCTTATGTTCGAAATATTTAGCACCATTAAACTGCCTGTGGTTGTTTTTGGAGCGGGTCATGTTGGTCGGGCATTGGTGCCATTGTTGGCGCAATTGCCTGTTCAAGTAACTTGGGTTGATGGCCGTTATGATATGTTGCCTAAACAACTGCCCTCGGGTGTGGTGGGTGTGCATGAAGAACACCCACAGGATCATGTAGTGGATTGCTTGGCAGGAAGTTGCTACCTCATTATGACGCATCACCATGGGGTAGATTTAGCCCTTACTCAAGCAGTGCTTAACCGCGCAGATGCGAGCTATTTGGGTGTCATCGGTTCAGCCACCAAGGGGCGTAAGTTTCGTCAAAAGTTAGCCGTTAAAGGCTACTCTAAAGAGGATATTGATCACTTGAATTGCCCTATGGGTAAAGAAGGCATTAGTGGTAAACAACCCATGGAAGTGGCCATTGCTATTGCAGCTAAGGTGATGGATCTATATCAAAATTCTAAAGTGACTAGTGATAAAACGGCAACTATGGGTGGTTTTGCTAACCTCACTAAAGAGAGTTTAGAGTATGTCTGAGCGTTTAATGCGTGGCCCACTGTTACATTGCCTAAGTGAGCCAGATAAAGTGGAGCCAGATAAGGATGCTGCAGCAGTTGACTATCAGCCTGATGCCTTACTTTGGATTAAAAATGGCCTAGTGCACAAAATGGGAGACTATGACTCTATGGTTAAAGAGTTAACCCCTAAACAAGTGTCTAGGGTAGAAGATTGCAGTCAATACCTCATGGTGCCGGGGTTTGTAGACTGCCATATTCATTATCCACAAACAGAAATGATTGCTGCCTACGGTACACAATTGTTGGAGTGGTTAAACACCTATACATTTCCTGTTGAGTCTAGCTTTAAAGACCCAGTGAAAGCTGCAGCAGTGTCTAAGGTGTTTATTGAACAATTACTGAGCAACGGCACCACTACAGCCTTGGTGTTTTGCTCAGTGCACCCAGAGTCTGTAGACGCATTGTTTACCGAAGCACAAAAACACAACATGCGCATTATTGCGGGCAAAGTCATGATGGATCGCAATGCGCCAGACAAGGTGCTAGATACTGCGCAAACAAGTTATGAGCAAAGTAAGCAACTTATCCAGCGCTGGCATGGTGTTGATCGTCTTCAGTATGCTGTTACACCAAGGTTTGCACCTACATCAACGGATGAGCAGTTAGCCGCAGCAGGGCGTTTGTTGGCAGAACATGATGGCGTGTATCTGCACACCCACCTTGCAGAAAATGCTGATGAAATTGAATGGGTAAAAACACTCTTTCCCAAGGCAAAAAACTACTTAGATGTATACGACCAAGCTAGGTTATTAGGCAAGCGCAGTGTGTTTGCTCACAGCCTTCACTTATGTGATAGCGAATGTGAGCGTTTAGCGCAAACCGATTCTGCCATTGCCCATTGTCCAACTTCTAATATGTTTATTGGGTCTGGTTTATTTCCAATGCAGAAGTTGCAGCAACATGGTATCAAAATAGGTATGGGCACAGACGTAGGTGGAGGCACCAGCTTTAATATGCTTCAAACCTTAGCAGAT
>DCAT01000001.1 GCA_002312935.1 Oceanospirillaceae bacterium UBA1126
CCTTGGGGCAACCCTTTTTCTAGTAATACATAGAGGGTTAAGCCGGCAATCCAATACAGGTTCATCACGCCACCCACAAACAACAGCGCCATTAACGCCCAACAGCAACCGAGGCAATAAACACCATGATGCATGCCTAACCTGAGTGCACCTTTGCTGCCAGGACTAGGGTGTTGCGCGATGAACTGAGCGGGAGCGCGACAGTGTGATAAGCAGGCATGTTTAATGGCAGTGAATTGATAGACGCCTACCAATACCATCAACACGCCAGCCACTTTTTGAGACTTGATGACCATCATGGGCCCACTCAACACGCCCAATTCCTGCAGCCCCCACTGCAACATGGTTGCAACAGCGCTAAACAAGGCCCACGCCAAAAGGTGCCCAAACAACAAAAAACCCGTATAACCTGCGGCGCGGTCGCCATCCTGACCTTGGCGCTTAACGACCGTAAACAGCATAAGCAATGAAGCTTACGCAGACCAAATGATCCGTAAAGCTCGAAAGTTACGCTCTAAACTTGGCGCATCAATGGATCTACAACAACTACAACCCTGCCTCACGCCATTCTTATTCCAACATCGATTAAGCTCTCTGCAGCAAACTGTGGGCTGTGTTCGCTCATCAGCACTGCTAGGAAACTGATGTAGTGCTATAAATCAGAACTCTTGCTAGAACTAAAATGTTAAATTATTAGGGTTGTTTAATTGAAAAATTTAAGTTGATAGCGCCAGTTATGTTGAAATTCTATACCCGTATTGTCTGTTTACTTGCCGCTTCCTTAATGGCAACCCACGCGCTACCTCGAGACCTAGCAAGCTAGTCTGATAAGGCTGTGTGTGGTTGCCCAGAATCGGCTCAACAGACTGTTTGAGTATTAGCTTGGCTGCTTTACTTTTCTCAAGTAGGGCGTCAGCGTTTCCCAACCCTCTGGGTAAATTTTGGCAGCCTCTTCGTTATTAATTCCAGGCACAATAATCACATCCTCACCTTGCTCCCAGTTTACTGGCGTGGCTACTTTATGTTTTGCCGTTAACTGCATTGAATCAATAACCCGCAGAATTTCATCAAAATTACGCCCTGTAGTCATTGGATAGACAATCATAAGCTTTATATTTTTATCTGGGCCAATAACAAATACTGAGCGAACAGTAGCGTTGGTCATCGCTGTGCGATTTCCAGCAGCCCCTGTTTCGTCAGCAGCAAACATACTATATAGTTTCGCTACTTTTAGATTGGTGTCTGCAATCACTGGATAGTTCACATCGGCACCACCCACCTGCTCAACATCTTTTAGCCAATTGTCGTGGTCACTTGTTGAATCAATACTCAGTGCTATAATTTTAGTATTTCGTTTATCAAATTCAGACTGGATATTAGCCATATAGCCTAATTCAGTGGTGCAAACGGGAGTGAAGTCTTTAGGGTGGGAAAATAACACTGCCCATCCATCACCGATCCATTCATGGAAATCGATATTGCCTTGGGTGGTGTCTACTTGAAAATTCGGTGCTTGATCATTAATCCGTAACGACATGATGTTATCCTTAGGTGAATTGTAAAAAATACTTTTCTTTGTTAAGAGAAGTTCATTTATAAACATCTTTATATAATAAAATAAACTAACATGATATATATTTATAATATATTAGTTATAAGCAATGCTATATTTAGGCCCCTTCGTTAGTGCATATATCTTTACTTATGTATTATTAATACTCCCTAAACAGTCACAGATTTAACCTCAAAATAAAGTGCGAACGATAGCCAATTTTATAACTACAAAAGTGTTAACTTCTATGTTTTAGTCATTATCGTCGTAGCAAAATTTTTGATTTTTAGTTTGGCCAAAGTTTTATACTAGCCTTTAATCTTCAGTCATTATTAGTTGTGGGATGGTTTTCTTGGAGACTTGTTCTATGGCTAATAATGACCACCTTAACAACTGTATTAACTACTATTGGCTGTTATAGCTCTTGTCTTTAAAGCGTCGAATTAAGACTCAGGCCTAAAGACGAGTTAGTTAAGCCTTTGTTCGATGACGAGCCCTAGATTGAACCCTCAAAGAAAACACCATTATTAGTCTCATAGTTAAAGCCAACCGCCATACCACACTGCTTCTAAAATCGATGAACCACCTTGATAATGCTTGGTAGCGCAGTTTATCCAGTCTCCAATACTTACTAACTCCGTCAGGAATAAAAAAAACACTATGCTAACGTTGTTGCAATGACTAGCTCCACAATGGATTAATCAATCCTTGTGCAAACGCATTCTAGGCAAACTGGTTGTGTTTAGTCACACCCCTTACCTCAGCACCTCACGGACTGAGGTTTTTTTATGCCACATGGTCTTGGTTAATAAAGTCAATTCTGTGCACCTGTTTTTTCATCCATTCCTCTTATTAAAGCTGACCCTGTATAAGCCACCAGCTTAATAGTGCTGTATTTAATCAGCATGGGTTTTAAGCATTACATGATAATGCTGGCTCTTTCAACGCTTCTACTCACGCACCCACAGGTAACCAACACAAGCGTATTTAAAGTGCCTGCAGACACGTTTCTCATTTTATACATGAGCCTAAACTACTACTTTAGTACCCATTTTTACTACTTCAAAAGGACTACTGAAAAGGGTTCCTAAGTTGGATTGCTGGGCTAACGGTGAACATTTAGTATTTTATAAGACCAAAAAAAATAAACACAACCAAGAAAAAACTTTGAGGTTTTTATATGATCTATGCAAATCCTGGCTCAGTAGGCGCCATTCTTAATTTTAACTCCCGGTATGAAAATTTCATTGGTGGTAAGTGGGTAGCTCCTGTCGAAGGGCGGTACTTTACCAACACCACACCAGTCACTGGAGAGGCTATTTGTGAAATCCCACGCTCAAGTGCTGCCGACATTGAACTGGCTTTAGATGCAGCGCATAAGGCAAAAGATAGCTGGGGCAGAACCTCAGTAACAGAGCGCTCCAACATCCTATTAAAGATTGCCGACCGAATTGAAGCTAACTTAGAATCCTTATCCTTGGCAGAGACCTGGGACAATGGTAAGCCTATCCGAGAGTGTTTAAATGCAGACCTCCCTTTAGTTGTTGACCACTTTAGGTATTTTGCTGGGTGCATCCGTGCGCAAGAAGGCTCAAGCGCTGAGCTTGATGCAACCACTGCCTCTTACCATTTTCACGAACCCCTAGGTGTTGTAGGGCAAATTATCCCATGGAACTTCCCTATCTTAATGGCGGCATGGAAGGTTGCTCCAGCTCTTGCTGCAGGCAACTGTGTTGTGCTTAAACCAGCAGAGCAGACCCCTGCGTCTATACTGTTAGTAATGGAGCTGATTGCAGACCTACTGCCAGATGGTGTATTAAACGTGGTGAATGGTTATGGCGCAGAGGCAGGTGAAGCTTTAGCGTCGAGTACGCGTATTGCTAAAATCGCCTTTACAGGGTCCACTGTAGTGGGCCAAAAAATATTGAAAAATGCAGCTTCAAGCCTGATCCCATCAAGTCTAGAATTAGGTGGAAAGTCACCAAACATCTATTTTGGAGATGTTATGAACCATGAAGATGACTACCTTTCAAAGTGTATCGAAGGTACTGTTCTGGCTTTCTTCAATCAAGGTGAGGTGTGTACTTGCCCTTCTCGGGCTTTGGTACAAGAATCTATCTATGATGAGTTTGTTGAACAAGTAATAGCCCGAGCAGCCAGTATTAAACAAGGAAACCCCCTTGATACAGATACTCAGGTGGGTGCTCAAGCCTCAAAAGAGCAGTTTGACAAGATCATGGGTTATCTTGACGTAGGCATTGGTGAAGGTGCTAAGGTGCTGTTTGGTGGCAGCCAAGCCAAAGTAGATAGCAGTATCAGTGGTGGCTACTATATCCAGCCTACAATGTTAGAAGGCACCAATGACATGCGCGTCTTCCAAGAAGAAATCTTTGGCCCCGTGATTAGTATTGCCAAATTTAAGGATGAAGCTGACGCCTTACAGATTGCCAATGACACAGACTATGGCCTTGGTGCCGGGCTTTGGACCCGAGACATTAACCTTGCTTACCGCATGGGCCGCAACATACAGGCAGGTCGAGTATGGACCAACTGCTACCATGCTTACCCAGCTCATGCTGCCTTTGGTGGGTATAAGAAGTCTGGCTTTGGTCGTGAAACTCACAAGATGATGCTTGATCAATATCAACAGACGAAAAACCTATTGGTTAGCTACAGTACTAGCCCGTTAGGCTTTTTCTAGGCTGAAGAAGTAAACTAAAAGCGAGGCATAATGCCTCGCTTTTAGTTTATTACATGTGTCTGTTAAGATGCGTGTACCCCACCAGACTTTGCACAGCTACGATATAATGTTATGAATGAAATCGAAGTTGCTTTTTCCAACCAACTCAATCCTGTCTCAGCCATCATTGAGATTAATCAAACAATTGCTCATAACGATTGGGCACTGTTACTATTTTTCTGTTCTTCAGAATACCCGTTAGAAGAATTATCAGCAGCCCTTACCCACGCCTACCCAAGCACACAAGTTGTCGGCTGTACCAGTGCTGGTGAACTAAGCTACGAAGGTTATCAACAAAACAGTATTACTGTCATTGCCTTGAATCGTAAAAACTTTTCAGTTGCAAGTGCGCTAGTCACAGATTTACCTAACTTCTCATTATCTTCTAGCCAACAGTTGATTGATCAACTCCTAAGGCAAACCAATGACAATGCAGTGGCGCCCATAGATGAGCATACTTTTGCCATCACACTGCTTGACGGTCTATCCATTCAAGAAGAGCAGTTTCTCAAATTGCTTAACGCCAACTTGGGCCAGATTCCACTATTAGGCGGATCTGCAGGTGATGATTTGCACTTTCATCACACACAGGTATTTTATGAGGGCCAATTTTACCAAGCATCAGCACTAATACTACTTATTAACACTCGCCACCATATGCGTTGCTTTAGCTATCATCATTTACACACAAAAACCGAAAAACTCATTGTCACTGAAGCTAACGAAAGTCAGCGGCGCGTGTATGAACTCAATGCCCTGCCAGCTGCTATCGAGTATGCAAGGGTATGTGGCATCAACCATGATCAGCTGAATGATTTAAACTTTGCCCTGCACCCTATGGTCGTTAAGGTAGGTGATCACACTTACGCGCGGTCAGTACAAAAGGTTCATCTAGATCAAAGTTTAAGTTTCTATTCTGCCATTGAGTCTGGCATGGTGCTCACTAAAGCACTACCTCAGAATATTGTTGAACAGACCCAAGCCTGGCTACAAGACTTACAGCGTGATGCGGGAGAGCCTGAGCTTGTCTTAGCCTTCGACTGTATTTTCCGCTCTCTAGAGATTGAACATTTAAAGGTAGGGCCTGCAATGGCCAAATTGTTCAAGCAATACAAAGTCGCTGGATTTAGCACTTATGGTGAGCAATTTTTAGGCAGCCACCTTAACCACACCCTAACAGGTGTTTATCTGGGCCCTCTGATATGATTTCAGAGCAATTATTAGCCGACCTGATAGCAGAAAACAAACGTATTAAAAAAATTAATTCAGCTCTTATTACAAAGGCTGAAGCTGGACATAACGCCTCTCAAGCCTATGACAGCTTTGCTCATTCTATTTTTTTAGCAGACCAAGTTCAGCAAAGAACCTCTGCACTAGAACACGCTATGCAGAGCAAGGCGAAACTATTAGCAGCAATAGGCCACGATTTAATGCAGCCGATAGCAGCAGCTAGGCTGATTACAGGTTCACTACTGGCCTCTCTCACTACAGTGGCCGACATTCCAACAACAACACGGCGCCTAGATGCCATTGAAGGCACCATGAGGGATATGGAATACCTGCTAATCACTCTGATAGATTATGCCAAGCTAGAAGCCTGTGACCTAGTGCCAGAAATGGCGCCATTTAATGCAGCGATATTCTTTGACAGTTTATCTATTGAATCTCACCAGTTAGCTAATAGCAAAGGCCTTACCTGTCGCATTAACAGCAGTGATTGCGTGTTGCAGGGTGACCTAAAGCTCGTCATGCGCATCATGCGAAACCTCATCAGCAATGCTGTACGCTACACTAAGCATGGTCGTATTTTAATTGGTGGCAGGCGTCGCCAGTCTGGCTTAGAAATACAGGTATTAGACACTGGTATTGGCATTCCAATTCACCAGCTAGAGTGTATTTTTGATGAATTTAGCCAATTACAAACGTCTGGTCAAGGCATAGGTTTAGGCCTAGCTAACGTTAAAAAACTCAGCCAAACCATGCAACTAAAATTACAAGTGACCTCCATACCCGGCAAAGGCAGTTGTTTTTCTGTCACAGTTCCCTATGCGTCGCAGGCACAAATAGATGCAGACCCGCTTCCTGAACCTATGTTATGGCTGCAGGGTAAACACATTTTAGTAGTGGAAAATGACGTATCAGTGCGTCAGGCGTTGGCAGATCTACTGACCTCTTGGCAGGCTAACGTCTATACCGCTGGCAGCATGGCTGATATAGCTTCAGTGCCACTAAACACTCTGGATTTGTTGATTGTAGATTACCATTTGGATAATCAGGTCACTGGCCTAAATATCTTAGCATCGATACCATC
>DCAT01000139.1 GCA_002312935.1 Oceanospirillaceae bacterium UBA1126
TACACCAAAGCGTTCGGCATACAGTACGTCAGCCCCGGCATCTATCATTGCAAACGCACTTTCTTTAGCCTTTGGGGGGTCGTACCAACTATCAAGAAAGTTGACTAGAAAAGTGACGTCAGAATTGACTTCACGGGCACCTGCCATAAACGCATGCATTAGCCGATTAACTTCAGGAATAGCATAGCCACCCACCATGCCAATTATATTTGACTCACTAACTGCGCCAGCAGCCATGCCTGACAAGTAGGCAGGTTCGTGGATGAAGTTATCAAATACAGAAAAGTTTGGCGCCTGTGGTGCAAAAGAAGACCCCATCAAATAAGCTGTCTCAGGGTAGTCGGCAGCGACTTTACGAGCTGCGCGCTCAAGACCAAAAACTTCACCAACGATAAGGTCTACTCCTTGCTCAGCATACTCTCGCATAACGCGCTCGTAGTCTGTATTGGAGACATTTTCAGAATATACATACTCAATTTCACCACGTTTTTCAGCTGCACTAAGTGCAATATGGATGCGACTTATCCATTGTTGTTCAACTGGTAGGGTGAAAATGCCAGCCACTTTAATAGTGCTAGCAACGGCTGCGGCCGGTGATAATATCAAACCAAAAGCAACTGCAGCTATAATCATGCGTGCCTTTGACACCAAATACATTAATTTCATAATACAACCCTCACATTAATTTATTTTTATTGGATGTTTACTTAAGCATAAACTGACCAAGCGGTCAACTTTTCACAAAATGCTTGGGCGCTTTAGCACTATCAACAGTGGGGGGTTCATTATTCAGCGGCGCCACTATTTTGCCTTTCTAAGTGATGAATTACATCTTCAATTTGTTCCCCTTGAAGCCGAACATGATCGCGCATTAGCTGGTAAGCAGCGTCCCCTTGGGAGTTTGATATTGCTTTGAGTAGGGCATCATGTTCCTCAACTGATTGAGCCATGTATCCTGGTAAGCTGGACACATAATGCCGATATGGAAAAGTAATTGTACGAGCCGTGCTGAGCTGGCTCTGCAACATTGCATTGTGTGAGCCCGCAATAATTAAGTTATGAAAAACCATATTCATCGCATTGAACGTTTCTGTATCCTTTACTACAGAGGCCTTTTGGCAAAGGGCATTGGCATCAAAAGCTTTAATAATTTGTTCATGGCGCATTCTCTTTGCTGCTTGTCTGGCAGCAAGGCCTTCAAGTTCGGCAACAACCAAAAAGGCATCAAGTAATTCAGAAATGCTCAAGGACGCCACGAGTGCTCCACGCCTTCCATTGTCAGTGACTAATCGAGTTTCAACAAGTTGCCTGATTGCTTCACGCACTGGGGTTCGTGAAACACCAAATTCTTCAGCAAGTAACCTTTCAGGAAGTCGGTCTCCAGGCTTTAATTCGCGCTTTATTATCCGTGCTTCAATCGCAGTTGCAATAAGCTTTGCCTTGCGTT
Organism: Oceanospirillaceae bacterium UBA1126; assembly: GCA_002312935.1. Taxonomy (GTDB): domain Bacteria; phylum Pseudomonadota; class Gammaproteobacteria; order Pseudomonadales; family Balneatricaceae; genus Njordibacter. Next base: position 1,448 of record DCAT01000139.1, read on the forward strand.
TCTCTGTGCCGCTCATGGTGCTGTATCACCCATACCTTTGGCCATCCTTAAACCAGTCATCGTAGCCTTCTTGAGTACGGATTACGATAGATTTTTTTGTCAAATAGGCGCGCAGAGCGTCCCAACCATTTTCTTTACCGAAGCCACTATCTTTGACGCCGCCCCATACAGACCTGGGGTCATTGCGATGATGGTCATTGAGCCAGATGACGCCACCTCTGATTTTTTTTGATAATCTATGAGCCCGTCCAATATCTCGGGACCAAATGGAAACACCAAGCCCAAAATCACCTGCATTGGCACAGCTAATGGCCTCTTCATCATTGCTGACCTTAGTGAGTGATATAACGGGGCCAAAAACCTCCTCAAGAAACAAAGTGTGGTCTGCTTTAACGTCAGCAAATACCGTAGGGCGTATGTAAAACCCATTTATTAACGCGCCATCAAGCTCTAAAAGATCTAGCCCAGAAATTTGTCTGGCGCCTTGGGCTTTTGCGGTCTTAATAAACGCTTTGCATCGATCAAGTGATGTGCGACAGATCACGGGGCCCATTTGTGTGCTTTCGTCCATGGGGTCGCCCAGCCGTATTTGATCTGCTCTTTGAGCCAGTCTTTTGGCAAACTCCTCGTAAATAGACTCGTGCACAATAATGCGAGACCCAGCAACACAGGTTTGACCAGATGCAACGAACGCAGAAAACAAAACACCAGCAACAGCTGCATCAATATCTGCATCTTCGCAAACTACAACAGGCGTTTTGCCACCCAGTTCCATTGTTGTTCTGATTAACCTTTTACCCGCCACGCTTGCAACCTTACGGCCAGTTGAAGTGCCCCCAGTAAGGTCAATGAAGTGAATATCGTCGGCCATACAAAGCGCCTCACCTGTTGTGGCATCTCCAGTGACCACATTAACTACGCCATCTGGTAATCCAGCTTCGGTAGCAAGAGCGGCGATGACTAGCGGAGACACAGGGGCCAACTCGGAGGGTTTAATTACGCAGGTATTTCCTGCTGCCAGTGCTGCAGAAAGCTTTTTGACCAGAATAAGCACAGGGTGGTTCCAGGGTGTCAGCAAGGCTGTTGGTCCCAATGGCTCGTATTGAGTCAAAGTGACATAATCTCCCTTGACATAGTTTGCCTCTCCCTCCAAACCCGGAGCAATACCGGCGTAATACTCTAACCATTCGGGTATACGCGACATTTGTGCATTCATTTCACGCAATGCCCGCCCCGTTATTCTGGATTCCAGCACTGCTAGCAATGAAATATTTTGCTTAATAATCTCGGCAAACGCTCGAAGGTATCTACCGCGGTCTAGGGCATCTAATTCCGCCCAAGCGGGAAATGCAGCGCTTGCAGCAGATACGGCAGCTCGAATGTCTTCAGCATTGCCATTAGGTACGGTCGTAAATGGTATTCCCCTAGCGGGGTCCAAAACGGTTATTTCAGACCCTGATGTTGAGGCGTGAAATTGGCCGCCATAAAACAGGCCTTTGTTTGTTCCGGGTATCAAAAACTCTTTTACGATGCTCGACATTATCTTTCCTTCTAGTTAATAAAGTAACAACCGCTTGGTTAATCCTCTATGGAGAGATTTAAATAAAAGTACCAATTTGTAAATAGTGTATACCAAATATAATATTACAGATATAAATTGGCACCTATCGATAAAATATTAAACTACTAGGCAGTATTTTGGATAATATGCTAGTGTAATATACCAAATATGCGTTATTGGTATACCAAATAATAAAAAGGAGAAGCGTGATGCCTGCAAATAAAACCATGAGAGCCGCGTTGTTGACCGAATATGGCGCGCCACTTGAAGTAAAAACTGTTGCGCGCCCAAGCCCTAGAGCAGGGGAAATATTGGTTAAAATTGAAGCTAGTGGGGTCTGTTTTACAGATGTACACATCTATAGGGGGGATCACGCTTCACCCAACCCACTGCCTTTAATTATGGGGCACGAGGGGGTTGGTCAAGTGGTAGAAGTAGGCACACCTGACGGTCGGTTTAACATTGGTGACCGTGTTGGTATTGGTTACGTATACAGTGCTTGTGGGCACTGTAGGGAGTGTCACACAGGGGGTGAGAACTATTGCGCTGACTTTGATGCTACGGGCTACTCAGTGAGTGGGTGCTTTGCTGAGTATGTATGCCTTCGCCAAGATTGGGCCACTGCTATTCCCAACAATGTATCTGCTATTGAAGCTGCACCCTTAATGTGTGCAGGTTCTGCAGCCTACGCCTCATTAAAAAAAACAGGCCTTAAAGCAGGTGATACGGTGGCAATATTTGGCCTTGGTGGTTTGGGTCAATACGCAATTCAAATTGCCAAACAATCTGGCATGAGGGTCATTGCGGTCGATGTTGACCAGGATAAATTAGACACGGCTCAAAAGCTGGGTGCTGATGAGGTAGTGGTTGCCAATATCGATTCAATTGCATTGATTAAAGCTCTTGGTGGTGCCGATGGCTGTGTTAATTTTGCGCCAGTTGGGGCTACTTGGCCTTTAATGCTGGCTGTTTGTAAACCACGAGCAAAGATTGTTTTGACAGCCGTTCCAGCAGATCAACTTGCCTTTTACGCCCACGAACTTATCGAGCGTGGACTGCAAGTGATCGGTAGCTCTGCGTCAAACCGGCAGGAAATGAGTGAACTCTTGCAACTTGCAGCAAATGGAAAAATTAAAGGCGTGATCAGTACCAGATCGCTAGATGAGGTCAATATTGCCCTTGCCGACCTGCAAGCAGGCAAGGCCGCAGGGCGCACAGTATTAGACTTCCATTAAGTAGGACTACTGAAAGGCTTTATTATGGACTTAAAACTTACAGGAAAAACAGCGCTAATTACTGGCGCTTCCATGGGAATAGGAGAGCATTTAGCTAATGTGTTTGCATCTGAAGGAGTGAATTTGCACCTCACTGCAAGAAGTGCTGATAAGCTTAAACAACTCCAAACCCTTATTCAAGATACCCATGGAGTCACCGTAACCTGCCATCTTGCCGACCTAACTCTCACTGGTGCTTGTGAAGCACTGTCGGAAAGTGTAGGTAAAGTCGACATTCTTGTTAATAATGCTGGGGCTATTCCAAGTGGTACTCTTTGGGACGTGGATGAGGCCGCTTGGCGCAAAGGCTGGGATCTCAAAGTTATGGGATACATCAACTTGTGTCGCTTGTTTTATAAAAAAATGCAGGCAGCTGGAGAGGGGGTCATTATTAACAATATTGGCAATGGTGGTGAGGTATATGATCCAAAATACATCGCTGGCACCACTGGTAATGCTAGTTTGATGGCGTTTACCCGAGCTCTTGGTGGGCACAGCTTAGACGATAATATTCGCGTCGTGGGCGTCAACCCTGGCCCAGTAAATACTGATCGTATTTACAATATGCTTAAAAAACGCGCAGCAAACGACCTAGGTGATGCCAGTAAATTTACTGAGTTAGAAGCTAACTACCCACTTGGTCGCCCAGCTCATAAGCATGAAGTGTCAGATCTGATTGTTTTCTTATCATCTTTTCGGTCTGGTTATACCTCAGGGTCCATTTTTACTGTTGACGGCGGCATCGCGTCGCGTCGGTCTATCATTTGACATATTCAAGCCTCAATCGTCGTTACGACACTGTAAAGCGCGTTGGTATTTTGATTCCATCCTCAAACACTGTGCTTGAGCCCTTGTCAGTGCGTATATTTTCCAATAACCAATCCACGGCGCATTTCTCTCGACTTAGGGTCATTGATGTGACCCTTGAGCAGCAGTCGTTTGATCAGTTCAGTATGGAGAAACAAATTGATGCGGCACAATTACTCTGTGATGCAGGTGTTGACAGTATTGTCTGGGGTGGCACGTCAGCCAGTTGGCTTGGTGCGGATCATGATGCAAGGTTGTGTGATTTGCTTGAAAGCGCTACAGGCATTCCTTCAGGCAGCTGCACCCTTGAAATGAATCGACTTTTTAACGCCTGCAACGCAAAAACCTTTGGGCTGGTAACTCCCTACACCTTTGATGTTCAACAACACATTATGAAAAATTACGCTTCTATGGGGTTTACCTGCCTAGCTGAGAGGCATTATGGGGGTTCGATCAGTAGTGAATTTGCCGCTATTGAGGAACATGTCATCACCCAGATGGTTAGAGATGTCGCTAAAAAACGGCCTGATATTATTTTCATCATGTGCACTAATATGCGTGGGGCGAGGGTGTCTGAAAAACTCAGTGATGAGCTTGGAATTCCAGTATTTGATAGCGCAATAGTTACGTTAGAGGCGGGTCTGCGTCTGGCGGAGGGTCTTGCCTGAAGACGGCTCAGTAGTGGTGACGAATATTGGTCACTTTTTCCCAATGGCAACTGGGCTATGTGGCTTCAAAATATAGTGTAAAACTATTACACGTGCATTAATAATGGTAAGTTTAGTTTGGGTTTACAGCTTTAAAGGGTGAATACACTACTGTTTTATAGACATTTTTAACTTGGCACAATAACGCCAATCGCTACTGTAATCTTGGCAAAAATGACACGATATAAGTTTCTAAAAATACTTTAAATGAAAAGTAAGCTTTCTTAAAAAGTGCCAATTTATAAGACTCAATGATCCATTGTTTTTTTAAATTGAGCAATAACTCTATTGACCAACTGGTCAATTTTTGTTAAAAAGTTAGGGCAGTGCGATCAACCTCTATTCAATGTAAGTTCTAGTTTAGTTGATTCTTAGCACTGTTCAATGATCCTAACCTAATAGGTGATGTAGATGACAATAATAAAATCTGGCCTAATTCAAATGGGCCTTAAAGGTGACACTAGTATGTCACCGGAAAAAATCCGGGACCTAATGCTCGAGGCTCACGCCCCTTTAATTGATAAAGCGGGTAAGGCAGGCGTACAAATACTCTGTTTTCAAGAAGTCTTTACTCAGCCCTACTTTTGCCCTAGCCAGGATAAACGCTGGTATAGCGCGGCTGAGGCTATCCCTAATGGCTACACTACTAATTTAATGTGCGAATATGCCAAGAAGTACCAGATGGTTATTATCGTACCAATCTACGAAGAGGCGATGCCTGGGGTCTACTACAATACTGCTGCAGTAATTGACGCTGATGGAACGTACCTTGGTAAGTATCGCAAAACTCATATCCCTCATGTGGGTGGGTTTTGGGAAAAATTCTTTTTTAAACCGGGTGCTTCAAATTGGCCAGTGTTCGACACAGCCTATGGCAAAGTAGGTGTTTATATTTGCTATGACAGACACTTCCCTGAGGGTTGGCGTGCATTAGCACTTAAAGGCGCAGAAATTATTTACAATCCTTCTGCCACTGTCGAAGGAATTTCCAAATATTTATGGGAACTGGAACAGCCTGCATCAGCTGCTGCTAATGGCGTATACATTGCTGCTATCAACCGAGTTGGTACTGAAGCACCGTGGAATATTGGTGAGTTTTATGGCTCCAGCTATTTCGTAAACCCTCGTGGTCAAATAGAAGCTCAAGCTAGTGCTACAGAAGACGAACTATTGATTCATGATATTGATATGGATGTCATTAGAGAAGTGCGTGATGGTTGGCAGTTCTTTCGTGACCGTCGTCCAGAAACCTATACCCCACTTACTGATTTGAATTAATGAGTGACCAGGACCAAATATAATAATAACAAGGAGCTTTTACATTGAATTTAGCGAGCACAAGCACAGCGACAAATAATGTGGTCGAGGTTAAAGAGGTTTGTCTAGACTTTCACACAAAAGACGGGGTGGTTAAAGCCCTGTCTAATGTGGATTTAAGTATCAACGCTGGTGAGTTTGTTTCCTTTATTGGTCCATCTGGGTGCGGCAAGACAACCTTAATGAGGGTGTTAGCTGACTTAGAGAAACCGACCAGCGGATCAGTGCTAGTCAATGGTATGTCGCCCACTGAGGCGCGTAAACAAAGAGCTTATGGCTATGTATTCCAAGCTCCAGCGCTGTTGCCTTGGCGCACGGTGCAAGACAATGTGCTACTGCCGTTAGAAATTATGGGTTACAGCAAGGATCAGCGGCAAAAGTTGGCGCAAGAATATTTACAGTTAGTCAGTTTGTCTGGTTTTGAAGCTAAATACCCGTGGCAACTTTCAGGAGGTATGCAACAGCGTGTGTCCATTGCCCGTGCACTGAGTGTGGAGCCTCAACTGTTGTTCATGGATGAGCCCTTTGGCGCTCTAGACGAGATCACCCGAGACCATCTAAACGACCAGTTACTGCGTTTATGGCAGCAAACTAAAAAAACTGTCGTATTTGTCACCCACTCAATACCTGAAGCTGTATTCTTATCCAGCCGCATTGTAGTGATGTCTCCAAGGCCTGGCCGCATTATCGATGTTATTGATTGTAATTTACCTGCGGATAGAACCTTAGATATTCGAGAGTCGCCAGAATTTTTAGCTATTGCCCAGCGGGTGCGTGCTGGATTAGCAGCAGGTCACAATTATGACGACTAGCATCGGGCGTAAGCCTAGCGCTACCATTCCAGTACTTACTGTGGTCGTAGCCATCATCATGATTTGGTATGCGGGTGCTATAAACCTTAATAGCCCTCAAATTATTGATCGTTACGAAAAAAAGGGTGTAGATTGGAGTTTTACCCAATTAGCAACCGATAGCTGGAACATGAAGCGAGCTGTATTACCATCGCCTCACCAAATTTTAGCAGAATTAAAAACTACCATCATTGACAAAAATGTCACCTCTAAACGAAGCTTAGTCTTTCATGCAGGTATTACCTTGTCCTCCACTCTTTTGGGGTTTGTATTGGGTGCGGGTTTGGGTATTAGTTTAGCGGTGGGTATCGTTTATGTTGAGACTTTAGATAAAAGCTTGATGCCGTGGATCATCACCTCCCAAACGATACCTATACTGGCCCTGGCTCCTATGGTTATTGTGGTTTTTGGTGCTATGGGCATTAGTGGATTGCTCCCCAAAGCACTCATATCTATGTACTTATGCTTCTTTCCTGTAGCGGTGGGTATGGTAAAGGGCTTACGCTCACCACAGCCTATGTTAGTGGATTTATTAAACACCTACAGTGCCAGTAAATGGCAGGTGTTTTGGCGTTTACGGCTACCATCGGCAGTGCCGTTTCTGTTTGCTAGCCTTAAAGTGGCTATTGCCCTAAGTTTAGTGGGGGCTATAGTGGCCGAACTACCCACGGGAGGGCAGGCGGGTTTGGGTGCGCGTTTACTGTCTGGTTCTTATTATGGCCAAACAAACCTCATATGGGCGTCTTTAATTGTTGCTGCTGTGATGTCTGCCAGTTTGGTTTCTATACTGGGAATAATTGAACGCAAAGTATGCTATCGACTCGCTGGTGGACAGGAGATTAGTAATGAACTCTAGTTCTATGTTGCATCGTTTAAGCTCGTCCTGTGGCTTAGCGTTACTGCTTTCGTTGTTGGCACTTACGTTACCTTGGGCAGCCAGTTCAGCTGAAATTATGGGGCTGAATGCTTGGCAGCATTCAGATTGGTTGATCTTGTTGCTGACAGTGGCGCTATGTGCTTTGGTGGGCCTTACATTGGCCAATCAACTATTACCTAGGGCGCTTCTGGTTACTGCATTAACCCTGATAGCGCTATGGCAAGTCACCAGTGTCGTTAAACACGCCGAACTCGCAGGGCAGACACAATTTGGCTTTTGGTCGTTGGTTATTGCCATAGGCCTGTGTGTTTGGGCTAGTATGAAATTCTTAGCGACAATAAAACTTTTTGATAATAAGGCACAAGGGTTGATTAACTTAATTATCCCGGCCCTATTAGGTGCATGGTTTATTAGTTTATGGGAGCTTGCAGCCATAGGCTTTGCTATCCCTCATGTACTGTTACCCGCTCCAAGTGTGGTGGGAGAATCCATTGCTTCATCTATTCCTACGTTGGCTGCAGACTTCAACCAAACAGTCATTAAAGCAGTTATTCCAGGCTTTTTATTAGGTAACTTTGTTGGCTTTAGCGTTGCTGTGGTGGCCGATAAAATACCTTTTCTGCGGCGTGGTTTATTGCCTGTGGGTAACCTCGTTAGTGCTATTCCAATAGTAGGTATCGCACCCATTATGGTGATGTGGTTTGGTTTTGACTGGCAATCTAAAGTGGCTGTTGTGGTTATTATGACTTTTTTCCCTATGCTGGTGAACACCATTGCTGGGCTGGGTGAATCGGATGCTATGGAAAAAGATCTACTGCGCTCCTATGGAGCGACCTACTGGCAAAGCTTCTTTAAGCTGCGATTACCTAACGCACTTCCGTTTGTTTTTAATGCCTTAAAAATAAACTCAACCCTAGCCTTAATTGGCGCCATTGTGGCTGAGTTTTTTGGCACCCCTATTGTGGGAATGGGGT
>DCAT01000138.1:0-400 GCA_002312935.1 Oceanospirillaceae bacterium UBA1126
AGATCAAAAAGCGGCATTGAATGAAACAGCACAACAATTTGAAGCCTTGTTTATACAAATGATGCTGGCCGAAATGCGTAAATCCATTCCTAAGGATGGCATGTTTGATTCTCAGGCGGTGCAGACCTATCAAGACATGTCAGACAAGCAGGTGGCCTTAGATATGGCCAAACGTGGCGATCTTGGCATCGCCAATGTGATTAAGCAGCAGTTTGAACGCCAAGGTATGGCAATGCCAGCAGAGCAACTACTAAAACTGAGAAGCGCAAGCCAATCCTTTAACGTGCAATCGCTATTATCGGGTATGCCTCTTGCTGGGGCTGGGGGAGCAGGGCTAGATTTGCCAGTTGCGCGGCAACGGGCCTTTACTATCGACAGGCAAGATCCTGCCGCCATGTTG
>DCAT01000138.1:745-3876 GCA_002312935.1 Oceanospirillaceae bacterium UBA1126
TAAGTAGAGATGCATCAGAAACACAATAGAACTAGCAAGCGGAGTTAAACAATGGCCGATTTATTATCAACAGGTATCTCTGGAGTACGCACTTATCAGCGGGCTTTAGCGACTGTGGGTAATAACATTGCCAATGTAGATACCGACGGCTACAGCCGTCAACGGTTAGACATAGCCGATAAAACCTCGGTAAATGAAGGGGGTTTAAATATAGGTAATGGTTCAACTGCAGTGCGTGTGCAACGCAACTACGATAGCTTTGTTGCAGAAAACCTAAGAAGCAGCCAGTCGCAACTGTCTAAACATCAATCTACGTTAAGCTATGTTACCCAGCTAGAAAACTTACTGGCGGATAAGCAGCTCAGCTTGTCTAGCGCTGTAGATGGGTTCTTCTCAGCGGTACAAGAGGTAAGCGTTTCACCTTCCTCTGGGTCTGCGCGCCAAAACATGCTTAACCTCGCACAAACTACGGCTGCCCAGTTTAATACTGTAGGCGCACAGTTAACCCGTGTAGAGCAAACCTCTTATAATGATATAAAAGGTAAAGTGAACGAGCTAAATCAATTTGCTAGCCAACTTGCCAACATCAATTCATCATTAAATAAGTCGTCCAATATTAATAATCAGCCCAACCAGCTTTTAGACCTAAGAGACAACTTAATTCAAGGTATGTCTAAGCTACTGCGAGTTGTTGCAGTAGAGCGGGCCAACGGCTCGGTAGATGTCCATATTGGTGACGTGCCTTCTGGCCAATACCTTGTTCAGAGTAATAAAAGCAACATGGTCACCATTGGGCGAAGTGCCACTAACCCTGAAGAAGCGGTATTAATGGCTAAGGTGGGGAGTAGTTCACAGGAATTAAACCAACTGGTGGGAGGCAGCGTTGCGGGTATTTTAGAATTTAGAAGCAATGCGCTAACGTCCTTAAGAAATGAGTTAGATGCTTTGGCTCAAGTATTTGTGGGTGAAGTTAATGCGGCCCACACTTTAGGTATTGATGCACAAGGCCAGTTTGGTGGTGATTTATTTTCCTTGGCTAATATTTATGAGGTGACCCCCGGCACTAATGCAGGCACCGCTGCAGTGACCGTAAGCGCAGTGCCCAATGCAACGATAGATAAACTCGCCATGACCCTAAGCTACTCCAGTAGTGATGGCTTTTATACCTTAGCTAACGCCGCAGATGCTACACAATTTGTCACAGGCACCTCAGAGCTCACTTTAGGTGGTATTAAAGTCACCCTTTCTGGCGTACCTCAAGACGGTGATTCATTTAGTTTAGCGTCTAATAAACGGCCTATTGATGCCTTGCAGGTGTTAGTAACAAAACGGCAAGAAATTGCTGCTGGTGGCCCTGTTTCTGTAACGCATGCCAACACTAATACCAGTGCTGCCCGTATAGTGCTGGAGGGTTATAGCAAGCCGGCAGCAACCGCAGCTAATACTGCTATTGGTGCCCCAGACAGACGAGACGAGTTGCGCCAAAACATTGATATTGAATTTGCTGCAAATGCCACTTCATATGATCTAAAGGATGTGGCCACAGGCAATGTTATTACCAGCGGAACCTATACCCCGGGAAGCACCATAGAACACAATGGTTGGAAGGTGTCTTTTAATGGCACAATCAATGCTAACGAGTCGTTTACTGTGCGTGGTAATACTAGCTACCAAGCAGGCGATAACCGCAATTTGCTCAGCGTCATCAGCCTTCAAGGCAATAAAAACATTTTTAATGACGGTGGCAATTTTACAGAAGTGTATACAGACACCATCAGTAACTTAGGCAGCAGTTTAGTGCAGTCGGCAGTAAGCCGCGATGCACAACAAATAATTGTAGATCAAGCACAAGCAAAACGAGATGAAACTTCTGCGGTAAGTTTGGACGAAGAAGCCGCCAACCTACTCAGGTTTCAGCAAGCCTATCAGGCTTCAGCCCAGATCATTAGCACAGCTAACAAGCTGTTTGACACCATATTGGGGATTCAATAGTGACGTATCCTAAGGACAGACCATGCGCGTAACACAAGCCGGTTTTTACAACCAAGGCACCAAACAAATGGCAGAGCAGCAATCTAAAGTGTTTGAGACCCAAGCACAGCTGTCTTCTGGTAAAAAGCTGCTTCGGCCATCAGATGATCCAGCCTTAGCGGCGTCTCTTAACAACCTAAAATCACAGATTACGGTCAACCAGCGTTACCTTACTAACTTAGGCCGCGTAGGCGACACCCTAAAGATGCAAGAAGTCTCTGTGAGTGGCGCTGTGGGCATAGTCTCAAGCATTACCGAACTCAGTGTACAAGGGGCCAACGGTACCTACAGTGCTGCAGACCGAAAGAATATCGCCATAGAACTTAAAGGGCTTATTAGCTCATTAGTAGACCTAGGCAATATGCGCGACACCAACGGCGCCTTTTTGTTTTCTGGCTACAGCCAAGACCAAGTGCCGTTTGTAGAATCTGCATCGGGTGTGGTTAGCTACACAGGCACACCAGACTACCAGCAGGTGATGGTGGACGAAGGCCGCAGTATGAACATAGGTATGCCCGGTTCAGATGTGTTTGGCAGCGTGCAACATTTAGATACCACCACCGGTGTTAGCAGCAGTATAGAATTGTTTGCCACTTTAGAGTTAATGCACCAAGCCTTTTTGGATAACGACATAGACGCCATTAAAGATAATTTAGATAAAGTGTCTAGTGTGCATGAGCATCTTGTGGTTCAGCAATCGGCCATTGGCTCACGAATGAACCGGGTTGAAACCCTAACCAACGTCACTGAAGACAGAGACTACACCTACAAAATACTGCAATCTAGTATGGAAGATTTGGATTACGTAGAGGCCGCGTCACGGCTAAAGAACCAGTCACTGGCGTTGCAAGCAGGGCAGCAAACCTTTGCTCAATTGAGTGGCCTAAGCTTGTTTAAATACATTAACTAGGGTGTTTTAAAGCTTTAGTATAAAGCCTAGCTAAAAACCCAAACTAAAATCGAGCTTCAATCTTACCTCACCCTCTTTTGAAGTGAAGTAAACCTTATCCAAACATGCACAGCCATATTCAAATCGCTGTTTAACGCCTACAATGGCCACTGCCACTATAAAATTGAACACCAACAAAAAAACAACCCAT
>DCAT01000052.1:0-9403 GCA_002312935.1 Oceanospirillaceae bacterium UBA1126
CGGTGTGCTTCTGCTTGGTGCGCGAAAAGGCAAGTATGGCGCCAACGGACAAATCAAAGCTATCCCCGGGGCTAACCTACCCATGGCTACTTTAGGAACCTTTATTCTATGGATGGGATGGTTTGGCTTTAATGGTGGTTCCGTTCTTAAACTCGGTGATATTAACTCAGCTCACTCTGTTGCTATGGTGTTTCTTAATACTAATGCTGCTGCCGCTGCAGGCGCGATTACAGCGTTAATCGTCGCCCGTATCAAGTTTGGCAAAGCCGACCTTACTATGATGCTCAACGGCGCTTTAGCAGGCCTAGTAACAATAACCGCAGAACCCTCAACCCCAAGCGCTTTGCAAGCCAGTCTTTTCGGTGCACTGGGTGGACTATTGGTGGTGTTTAGCATTCTGGCGTTAGACAAACTTAGACTGGATGACCCTGTAGGCGCTATATCAGTGCATGGCAGCGCTGGCTTATTGGGCCTACTGCTAGTGCCTGTAACCAATGACGGGGCTACCCTAACAGGGCAAATAATAGGAGCAATAACGATATTTGCATGGGTATTCTTAGCCAGCTTTATAGTGTGGTATGTCCTCAAAAAAGTGATGGGTATCCGTGTTACTGAAGAAGAAGAATATAAGGGCGTTGATATTTCTGAGTGCGGCATAGAAGCCTACCCAGAGTTCACCAGCCGATAGTTTTCTGAGCAATTTGTTTTAAGCAAGAGGCCCATTCACTGAGTGGTTGGGCCTCTTGCTGTTTAAAACATCTGCTACCGCAAATGATTAATTGAGTTATCAAGCATACCTGGCGCTCATTTTTTCAGCTAAGGCCTAGGTCACTATGGACGATATTACCCCTTAGCGGGGTGGCTGCAAATTTGTGCAATGGTACTTTTAACAGTGCGCACAGTGACTTCAAACTCTCTTTTGAGTTCATTATTCATGTCTTGCAAAGGTTTGCGCACGGGGCCTGTAATAATGCCCTCTAGCTGACAACCATATTTGATGCCCTGAACAAATTTCCCACCTTGCTCAAGGGTTTGCATTAGCGGTAACAACGCCTCCATTATCTTTCGGCCTTTAACAAAATCATGTTCCACTGCACAAGCGTGGTAGAGCGCATAGTGTTCTTTGGGTAAAAAGTTAGCGGCACCTGCCACCCAACTCTGAGCTCCCCAAGCAAAAAATTCTAACGCCTGATCGTCTGTACCACAGCTAAGTTGAATATGGGGAAAACGACTTGCCAATAAATGCAACCGGTTAATGTCGCCACTACTTTCTTTAATCGCACAAAAATTAGGCCGTAAGCTCAACTGCTCCAAACACACCTCATCTAGCGGCGCACCTGTGCGGTCAGGAAAGTTATACAACATAATAGGTAAATCAGTGGCTCGCTCTACTGCTAAACAATGGCTTACCAATTCTTCGGATGTAGGGATGGCATAATAAGGGGTGCCCAACAACAGGCAATCTACACCTACTTTATTTGCCTGTTGAGCAAAGTAAACAGCATCTTCTGTGCGTAACGCCCCCACACCAGCGATTAATGGCACGCGGCCACCTATGGCCTCTTTCGCCAGAGTGAAGGTGCGTACTCGTTCAGCTTTGTCCAAAGCATAATATTCACCTGTGGTACCACCAACAATAATGCCCTGCACCCCAGAAGAAACGACGCCCTCTATAATTGCAGCAAAGCCTGCTTCATTAATTGAAAAATCATCATTAAAAGGAGTAATGATGGGGACATATATACCATTGAATTGCATAGTAATCTCGTATTGTAAAAATCTTCTAAAGTCATCTAGATCTAACTAGAACCATTAATTACTGTTAGCTTAGAACCTGTGACGCTACTGGGTCAAATAGCCTATTAACTAAAGCATGACATAGGTAGCGTTACATTAGCCCCATGCTGACGTTATCAGTTTATGCATTAAATTCCCACAGGGCCCTTTAATAAATGAGAAAATCATCGTTAACGTCACCTTACCACTGTAGTAATTCATAGTGTTATTGTATGCTCACTCTAGCATTATCCATTTTCACGCTTTAGCTACCCTTGTGCCACATTTCATGCAACTTCATATTCACCCCAGCACCCTTAAATTAGACCAAAGTCATTGGCAGCAATACCTTTCTCTTGCGGCAGATCCCTTTAGCCACTATGCGTTCCATGCTGCCTTAGAACAAAGTGGTAGCGTGGGTGATCAAAGCGGTTGGCAGCCTTTGCACCTTGAAATTACAGAACACGGCCTACCCCTAGCCCTTATCCCTAGCTATGTTAAAACTCATTCTCGGGGAGAGTATGTATTCGATTTTGAGTGGGCAAATGCTTATCACCGCTATGGTTTAGAATATTACCCTAAGCTTATTAGTGCAGTTCCTTTTACGCCCTGTGCTGGCCCACGAATATTGCTAGCTGAAGGTGCAGATTTAACCAAGGTTGTTACCTTTTTGAGCCAGCAATTACCCCACTTATGTGCTCAGTTAAAGTTGAGCAGCTGGCACTGGCTGTTTGCTCAACAACCGGATTGGCAACCTGCTCAAGAACAATCTTGGCATCAACGCTCTGGCTGCCAATATCATTGGTACAATGAGCACTATAATGAATTTGCAGACTTTACTGCCAGGCTTACCTCACGCAAGCGAAAGTCCATCAATAAAGAACGCCGAATGATTGCCGAACAAGGCATCACATTTACCTGGCAACAAGGTAATGATATAAGTCTACAAGCCTTAAAAGAGTTTTATGCCTGCTATCAGAGCACTTACTTGAAACGCAGCCAACAAGGTTATTTAACCTATGAATTCTTTTGTCAGTTACTCACCCAAATGCCAGAAAACCTATTACTGGTGACCGCATCAAATCAACAATCTCCCCTCGCCTATGCACTGTTTTTTGTTGACGATAAAACACTTTATGGACGTTATTGGGGTTGTTTTGAAGAAATAGATTTTCTCCACTTTGAAACCTGTTATTACCAAGGGATTGATTATTGCATTGCAAAAAGTATTCCCCATTTTGATGCAGGCGCCCAAGGTGAGCATAAACTTGCCCGTGGATTTGTACCTCAGCATACCCATTCTTACCACTATTTAGCAGAACCTGGTTTTAATGATGCTATTAAACAGTACTGTGAAACAGAAGCTAAACAAATAGAAGAATACATGAAATGGGCAAAAACAGCCTTGCCTTATAAAGAACAAGAGAATGATTGACCTTTTAGTCATGAACCACTCATAACTTGACCCGATGGGCTGCAGGCCCTAACCTGATAGCCTCTTGACCAAACAAGCGTTTTAATTATGACTGCTTCTGCACCTGCTGCACCCTATCCTCATTTATTAGCCCCGTTAGACTTGGGTTTTACTACATTAAAAAACCGCGTCATCATGGGTTCTATGCACACTGGCCTAGAAGAAGCCAAACATGGTTTTGAGCGCCTCGCAGAGTATTTTGCGGAACGTGCCCGCGGTGGTGTAGGCCTTATTGTGACAGGCGGAATATCGCCAAACCAACAAGGCTTAACATTTGTGGGTGCTGCAGCGCTAGATAATGCAGATAAAGTGGCTAACCACCAGCTGATAACCAAAGCAGTGCACAAAGCTGGTAGCAAAATTTGTATGCAAATCCTGCATACTGGTCGCTATGCCTATACCCCAAATGCCATCGCCCCATCGGCTATTAAAGCACCTATTAATCCCTTTACCCCAGCAGAAGTGGCTAGTGAAGACATTGAGCAACAAATAGAAGACTTCGCCAACAGTGCTCGTTTAGCTCAAAGTGCGGGTTATGATGGCGTAGAGATCATGGGTAGTGAGGGCTATTTTTTAAATCAGTTTATCGTTACACGGACTAATCAACGCGGTGATGAATGGGGAGGCAGCTATGATAACCGCACTCGCCTTGCCATTGAAGTTGTAAAACGTGTGCGCGCTGCCGTGGGTGAAAAATTTATCATTATTTACCGGCTTTCCATGCTAGATCTAGTTCCTGAAGGCAGTAATTTGGACGAGGTAGTTCAGTTAGGCCAAGCGATTGAGCAAGCCGGTGCAAGCATGATTAATACCGGTATTGGTTGGCATGAAGCCCGCATTCCCACCATTGCAACTAAAGTTCCACGGGCTGCGTTTACTTGGGTGACTCATCGAGTGCGCAAACACCTCACTGTTCCTGTTATCACCTCTAACCGGATTAACACACCCGAAGTGGCCGAACGTGTTTTGGCTAATGGCGATGCCGATCTCATTTCTATGGCACGTCCCTTTTTGGCTGACCCAGAATTTGTCAATAAAGCTGCCGCAGGGCAAGCAGAGCGAATTAACACCTGTATTGGCTGCAACCAAGCCTGCCTGGATCATGTTTTTAATGGCAAACTTAGTAGCTGTTTAGTTAACCCACGGGCGTGTGAAGAAACTCGCATTATAATTAAGCCAACTCAGGCTAAAAAGACTGTTGCCATTATAGGTGCAGGCCCTGCCGGTTTAGCCTGTGCCGTCACTGCAGCGGAACGTGGCCATAGTGTCACTTTATATGATGCTAACGATGAAATTGGTGGCCAATTCAATATTGCTAAAAAGATCCCTGGCAAAGAAGAATTTTCTGAAACCCTACGCTATTTTGGGGTAAGACTAAAAGAGCTTAACGTAGATGTGAAGCTAAACACCATGTTAACTACTGCGCAGTTAAACGACCTGCAGGCAGACGAACTTGTTGTGGCAACAGGTATTAGCCCACGAGACCTAGACCTTCCGGGCTATGACCATGCTAAAGTGCTCAACTACTTAGATGTCATTAAGGGTGCAAAGGTTGGTCTAAAGGTAGCCATTATTGGTGCTGGAGGCATAGGGTTTGATGTGGCGGAATTTTTAACCCATGGTAAGTGTGAACCCAGTAAAGACATTGAGCAGTTTATGTCTCAATGGGGCATTGATATGACGATGCAAGCCCGTGGTGGTGTAGCAGGCATAACACAAAATATAGAACCTTCGCCGCGAGAGATTTATTTATTACAACGTAAACATAGCAAAGTGGGTGCTGGTTTAGGAAAAACCACAGGTTGGATACACCGCACAGGTTTACAACAAAAACAAGTGAACATGCTAGCTGGTTGTGAATACCAGGCCATTGATGACCAAGGCCTGCACTTAACTGTTGCCGGAGAGGCACAAGTTTTAGACGTTGACCATATTATTGTATGTGCAGGACAAGACCCCAACCAAAGCTTATGTAATGGCTTAGAGCGCGAATATCATCTCATTGGTGGTGCTGATAAAGCTTCTGAATTAGATGCCAAGCGTGCAATTCGCCAAGGTACGTTACTGGCGATTAAACTATAGGGCACAGATTATGGAATACACTAGTTTTGACCTAACCTTTAGCAACCATGTGGCCCATTTACGGTTTAATCGGCCGCAAACATACAATTCCATGACGGTAGCATTTTGGCAAGAATTCCCCTGCGCCATTAAAGCGATCAATGAAGGTGCTCAAGCCCGGGTATTAGTTATTAGTGGCGAAGGAAAACATTTTTGCGCAGGCATGGATTTAGCCGTATTTACCAGCGGTGCTCTTAAACGCACTAAAGACCCCGCCCGTAGTAACGAACACGTGCGCCAACTAGTATTGCAGTTGCAAGCCATTATTAGCAGTGTAGAAAATATGCGTATTCCTGTGTTGGCAGCTATCCAAGGCGGGGCTATTGGTGGTGCCTTAGACTTAGTGTGTGCATGTGACTGCCGTTACATGAGTGAAGATGCCTTTGTAAGCATAGAAGAAATTCGCTTGGGAATGGCAGCAGACTTGGGGACTTTACAACGCTTACCTAGGCTTATTGCACCAGGTTTAGCCAAAGAGTTAGCCTACACAGGGCGTCGAATGATGAGCCAAGAGGCCTTGGCAAGTGGCTTAGTTAATCAAGTTATGGGAGACGCGGAGACCATGCTAAGCGCGGTGATGGACATAGCTGAAACGATCGCTAATCATTCACCGGTAGCTGTTCACGGTTGCAAAGAAATAATGAATTATGGGCGTGACCACGATATTTCTAATGCTCTAAATTATCAAGCAACTTGGCAGGCAGGCATGTTTCAGCCCGAAGTAGATATGCTGGAAGCAATGACGAGCAAAGGTCAAAAGCGCAAGCCAAATTATGGTAATCTTTTACCCACCAAGTCTGCTTTTAACCCAAGCGAACCAAACTGACCTGTATTTAATCAGTATTTTTTATAATGCGCTTTAGCATGGCCTTTAAGGTTTCTGCTGCACCACTGTCCAGCCCTTCCAAAGCATTACTTTCTGCAGTTTGACACTCTTTAATCAAATGCTCTACTCGCTCCTGACCCACTCCTGTGCCAGTGATTTTAGTACCTGCGTCTAGGTGTTGAACACGAGCCATGTTTTGTTTTTGCAAATCCATAGATAGTTCCAACAAAGTGGCTTGGTCTACCATAGTGCGCTTAGAAAGGTCAGCTAAACTCATGCTGTTTTCATTATATAAACACGCCAATACTCGCCATTCTTTAGTTGTAAGGCCATCATCTACCACTAATTGATGAAACTCTTCACCCATTTGATGAGTGGCTCGTGACATGAAATACAACAAGTAGTTGTCAATAAAGTGGCTCACGTCATTGCTTTCTACTGAGGCCAAGGTAGGAATTGCTTCCGCAGTAGCATAAGCTCCCCGGTAAAACACTAATCCAGAACCTACTGCACTGCGCAAGCCTTTCACTTGCCCAACAATTATTTCGTGGTCTCCGCCATCATAGGTGGCCCAAGCTTCACATTCAAAGCACGTTATACTACCTGGCAATATGGGGACGCCACCAATACCAGGTTCTACAACAACATCTGCAAACTTGTCGATGCCACTGCGGGCAAATTTGTTGGAAATATCTACCTGCTCTGCACTCAACACATTAACGATAAAGTGTTTAGCATTAATAAACGCATCAGCACTGTAGGCAGTCTTGGTAATACTCCACAAAATTAATGGAGGATCCATAGACACAGAGTTAAAGCTACTAGCAGTAGCGCCAACAGGCTCTCCATTTGAGTCTAGGCAGGTGACTACAGTGACGCCTGTAGCAAATGATGACAAGGCGTCACGAAATTCACGTGCATTAAAAGCATCTGTGGACATATCTGGGTTCCAAATTGGCAGTGAAGTGTAAGGCCTTATTATAGGCTTTAACCGAGCAAAGGTAAGGCCTTTTAATAGAAAAAAACAGATAAAAAATAGAAATGTATTAACTTATAATTAATACGCTAACAAAATTTATCGCCTTGAGCAATTAACCTTCACAAGCCCTTATGAATTAAAAGAATAAGGTTATAACCTTATTTGATTATTCAAGTAAATAGCCGTAAAATACCCCTAAGTTAACCAAATAGCGCACTTGGAGACACCATGACTCAGGCTAAACCGATGATTACTGCCTTTTTTGATGAAGCCACATTCACCGTAACCTATGTCATCGCAGACCCAGATACGAAAAAATGCGCAGTGATTGACACTGTATTAGACTACGATGCCAACCTGGGCCGCACACGCACAGACTCGGCAGACCGAGTGATTGCAAGTATTAAGCACCAAGGCCTTACCATAGCCTGGTTAATAGAAACCCATGTGCACGCAGATCACTTGTCTGCTGCACCCTATATTCAAAAGCAACTCGGTGGAACAATAGCAATTAGCGATCAAATCACACATATTCAAGATATGTTTGGTGACTTATTTGGCGTAGAAGATAGTTTTGCGCGCAACGGTAGCCAGTTTGACCACTTATTGACGCCTAATGAAGAATTAAAGATTGGTAATTTGTCCATGACTGCTCTACATACGCCAGGCCACACGCCCGCTTGTATGAGTTTTGTAATAGGCGATGCCTGCTTTGTAGGTGATACCTTGTTCATGCCAGATTATGGAACAGCACGATGTGACTTCCCAGGCGGCAATGCCTCCACCTTGTACGAATCTATGGAACAGATCTTAAGTTTGCCAGATGAAACCCGGTTATTTATGTGTCATGACTATGCCCCAGGTGGCCGTGAATACCGTTGGCAAACGACCGTAGCTGAATCAAAAGCCAGTAACATTCATTTGGTGGGTAAAACTAAGGCGGAATTTATCAACATGCGTACAGCGCGAGATGCACAGCTAAGCGCACCACACTTACTGTTACCCTCAGTGCAAGTTAATATGCGTGCAGGCCGTATGCCACCTACTGAAAATAATGGCATTGCCTATATTAAAATTCCTGTTAACCAACTTGGCACCTAATAAACGTGACAATAACACTATGGAATCCGCTGAAAAAACTGCCCGCATTGGTATGGCTTAAAACCTACAATAAGAGTACTTTGCATGCCGACGCAATGGCCGCAGTCATAGTCACTATAATGCTCATTCCCCAGAGTTTGGCTTACGCAATGTTAGCTGGATTACCTCCAGCTACTGGTCTGTATGCAAGCATACTGCCACTTTTAGCCTATGCACTGTTTGGTTCAAGTCGCACATTAGCTGTTGGCCCAGTCGCGATTATTTCTCTTCTATCGGCCAATGCAGTGGGTTTAGCACATATCACTAGCGGTTTGGACGTATTAACCTTGTCCATGGCCTTAGCCCTTTTGTCGGGCATACTAATGTTAATTATGGGCTTATTTAAGTTAGGGTTTATTGCTAATTTGTTAGGCCGCCCTGTGGTAACAGGTTTTATTACTGCCACTGGAATTCTTATTGCTCTGGGCCAATTAAAACATATCTTGGGCATTCCTTTAGGTGGCCATAACTTGCCTGAATTAATCCAAGGGCTGCTGCTATATGGTAGCGACACACACCTGCTTACAATTGCTGTAGGCTTGATAAGCATTCTATTTTTATGGTGGGCTCGTGCTTCCCTAACCCACTTTCTATGTCGTTTTATGAGTAAAAATTCAGCATCCGCTGTGAGCAAAATGGCGCCTGTAAGCGCAATAATTATATCTATAATATTGGTCTCGAATCTGGATTTAAATCAACAAGGCTTGAAAGTTGTAGGCAATATTCCATCAGGCCTGCCAACATTGGCGTGGCCTGAATTAAGCGGGTTGTTAGTGTCTACTTTGATGCCTTCAGCCATTATGATTAGCTTAATTGGTTATGTTGAGTCAATTTCTGTGGCTCAAACCTTGGCTAATAAACGCCGCCAGCAAATTGATCCAAACCATGAGCTATTAGGCTTAGGGGCTGCAAACGTCGCCTCTGCAGCCTCTGGCGGCTTTGCCGTAACAGGGGGGTTTTCACGCTCTGTAGTTAACTATGATGCCGGCGCACACACTCCCATGGCAGGTGTGTTTACTGCTGTTGGTATTGCTTTAGCTAGCCTTTACCTTACCCCTTACTTAGCGCTACTGCCTAAGTCGGTGCT
>DCAT01000052.1:9802-10547 GCA_002312935.1 Oceanospirillaceae bacterium UBA1126
GACTTTGCCGCGATGATGATCACCATTGGCATGGTGTTTTTTGGGGGCGTAGAAGCAGGTGTTATGGCTGGTGTAGTCACCACTATTTCGCTAATGTTATGGCGCACTAGCCGCCCCCATACAGCGATTGTTGGGCCCATTAGGGGCAGTGAACATTTTCGCAATATAGAGCGCCATGACGTGGAACAATGCGACCAGGTTATTGCCCTTCGTATTGATGAAAGTTTATTTTTTGGTAACGTGCGTTATCTAGACAACCAGCTCAACCTGCTATTGGCTCAAAACCCTTGTTTAGAGCATTTAATAGTTATGGGGTCTGGGATTAATCATATAGATTCTAGCGCTGTAGAGAGCCTATTAGAGTTTAACAAGCGGTTAAAAGACAAAGGCATTAAAATGCATTTGTCAGAAGTTAAAGGGCCTGTGTTGGATCGACTAAAACGGGTTAACTTTGCTGAGCATTTAACCGGTACAATATACCTAAGCCAACACCAAGCATGGCAGGATTTAACTAAAGGTTTAACCAACGCATCTAACTAAGGCCATTAACCAACACCTCAGCCTGAGTTACTTTGCTTTAAAGCGACAATGAGAATGGTATGAATTTTAGCAAATTAAAATGTAGTGTATGTCGTAAAGGCACACCAACAGTAACAGATGAAGAGCTGTCTACCTTAATGAAACAAATCCCTCATTGGGCACCCATTGATGTAAATGGTGTTACGCAGCTTCAGCGGCAATACAC
>DCAT01000100.1 GCA_002312935.1 Oceanospirillaceae bacterium UBA1126
GGTGATTTTGTCACAGTTAGAAATGCACACCATGGCATCAGCACAGTGGGCATTTACCATATATTCAACGGAGTCAGCTATGATGTCTCTTGATGGCAAGGAATACAGCATTCCGTCATGTCCCATGGCAATGCCATCGTCCACAGCAATGGTATTAAACTCTTTTGCAACACCGCCAGATTTTTCTATTTCGCGCGCCACTAATTGACCCATATCTTTAAGGTGAACGTGCCCTGGAACAAATTGGGTGAAGGAGTTGCACACAGCAACAATAGGCTTTTGAAAATCGGAGTCAGTCATTCCAGTTGCGCGCCATAAAGCACGTGCGCCTGCCATGTTGCGGCCAGCTGTTGAAGTTTTAGAGCGATAAATGGGCATGGGATAGGTGCCTTATAATAAATTGTGTTGAGTAGGTTACAGCAATTCTTTACTAAAGACTTTTGAATTGCGTTGGAAGTTGTATAAAGACTGCCTACTAGTGGGCAGCTGGGCTAAGTCGGCGGCAACAAAACCATTTTCTATAAACCAATGTGACGACGCCGTTGTAAGAACAAATAGGGTTTGTAGTCCCATATGGCTAGATTGCTTTTCTATATGGCGCAATAGCACTTGGCCCCGGTCTCCGCCGCGATAATTAGAGTCAATGGCCATGCAGGCTAGTTCTCCTTGGCGCGCATCGTCAAAGGGATAAAGTGCTGCACAGCCAATAATAGCACTGTCTCGCTCGATTACACTAAAGTAATGAATTTCAGATTCTAATAATTCGCGCGAACGGCGCACTAGCACTCCGTCATCTTCTAATGGACGGATTAGTTGTAAAATACCACCTACATCATCAATACAGGCGTTACGAACTTGTTCGTAGCTTTCTTTAATGACCATTGTGCCTGACCCGTCTCGGCTAAAGAGTTCACTAAGTAAAGCACCATCCTCTTGGTAACTTAACAAGTGCCCTCTTGCAACCCCAGCATCACAGGCTTTGGATAGCACATCAATATGCATGGATAAATCAGTCCAACTATCCCCACTACTTTGATGCTGGTGGACCAGGCGATGCCCGGCACGAGTGAGTAGCTCAACAACCTGTTCACCACGGGAGTTGCTAATGCCTTTATCAGCTCCAAATACGATCAGTTTATCGGCTTGCAGGCTAGCGGCGACGCGGCCTGCAACCTGCGCTGCAGCAAGGTTAAAGGTTTCTCCTGTGGGTGAATACCCTAAACAGGAAATCAGTACAAGATTACCTTCATTGAGCTGTGTGCTAATAGCTTCTGAATCAACGCGCCTTACTTCGCCAGTATAGGCAAAATCTACCCCATTTTTAACACCAATAGGTCGTGCGGTAATAAAGTTACCACGGCTAGTCCTAATTCGAGAACCTTGCATGGGCGAATTTGCTATACCCATAGAAAAGCGGGCCTCTAGTTGCATCGCTTGACGGCCAACAGTGGCCTGAACTAACGCTAGCTGTTCTAAATCGGTAATGCGTAAGCCGTTATGAAAATGACCCTCCAATGAGGCTTTGGCACAGGCTTTCTGGATTTGAGGACGGCTACCGTGCACCAGCACAAGCTTAACGCCTAAGCTATTAAGTAGGTTAATGTCGTGAATGGTATGGGCAAAGTTAGCGTGGGCTAAGGCTTCACCGGGTAAATAAATGACAAAAGTGCGACCGCGGTGAGCGTTAATGTAGGGCGCAGAATGACGGAACCAGTTCACATATTGCTGATTGGTTTCGATCACTTTAGTTACCTATGGCTATGCTGTGGGAAAGATACTATTAAGCCGCGCTGAAGCGCTTCTGTCAATCACACAGGGGCGACTTATTTAGAAAAAACCCACATCAGCTTTTTGGCCGCTTTAATTGTATTATTTAGGCGTCTAATGCAGGGCAAACTATAGGCTACCATTAGGGTTGCCAGACATGCCCCCTAAACCTTGATGCAAGTTAATGTTACAAAAACAATGTATCACTTGATTATATGTGAATTTTTCCGTTAGGGTCTAAAGTGAAACACTAACCTTAATGACAGGTTAACCACGCTAGGCTACCATCAGCCATCTGTTTTTGGCCCTGCACTATAACCTTGGGAGTAATGTTTATGGCGATTGTTGTTGCGCCAGAAAATTTGCACGTAATTGATGCACTTCCAGACGTACTGAGAAATGAATTTCAGCAGCGATTCGACGCACTTATGCAGCTTACCAGCGCCGATCAATGGGCATCCCCTGCCCAGCAGCTACAGCTTATTGATGTGATTATTGCGAGCCCCTTTTCGGCACACGTTTTTTTGCTTAACCCACATTTGCTTGACCATAGTTTTCTTGTGGCCGCTCTTTCAAAAAATCAGTTGCAGGCTTTGTTGTCTGGAACTATGGCTAAAGTCACCAATGAAAAACAGTTGCATCAGTGCTTAAGGCGATTTAGAAAAGCGCATCAAGTACGCTTGATTTGGCGCAATCGGTGTGGTTTAGGGACTAGTCAGGAGTTGGTTGAAGAGCTCTCTAATCTGGCAGATGCATGCGTAGGCGAGGCTTTAAAGTGGCTACATAAGGACAGCGCAAACCAATGGGGACAGCCTATTGACGGGGACGGCAAACCGCAGGAACTAGTGGTATTAGGCATGGGTAAGCTTGGTGGCAGGGAGCTAAATTTATCGTCCGACATAGACCTGATATTTAGTTTTCCTGCCAGTGGAGAAACTCAAGGTGGTAGGCGGTGTATAGATAACCAACAGTTTTTTATTCGTTTGGGGCAGCGGCTCATTCAAGCCATTGATATGGCCACTGCTGACGGGTTTGTGTTTCGCGTAGATATGCGCCTAAGGCCTTATGGTACAAGTGGTGCCCTGTGTTTAAGTTTTGATGCCATGGAAATATATTATCAACAACAAGGGCGTGAATGGGAAAGGTATGCGTTTATTAAGGCTCGTGTGGTTGCTGGGAACCAAACCCACGGTGCACAACTGTTGGAATTGTTACGTCCCTTTGTGTACCGAAGGTACTTAGACTATAGCGCCATTGAATCCCTGCGCAGCCTTAAGCAAATGATTGCTAGTGAAGTTCGTCGTCGAGGATTACAGCAAAACGTAAAGCTTGGCACTGGTGGTATACGCGAAGTAGAGTTTATTGCTCAAGCGTTTCAGTTGATCAGGGGTGGGCGAGACAGCCGGTTACAAACGAGTAGCTTAATGGCAGTATTAAAACTACTACCGCAGACGGCAGGCTTAGCGATAGCTGATGTGGAAAAATTGCGTAATTTTTATTGGTTCTTACGCGATGTGGAACACGCACTACAGGCAGTGCATGATAAACAAACCCAAGACCTACCCACCGAAGAGGCTGAGCAAGCAAGGCTAGCTTTGGCACTAACGTTTTCTTGTTGGCCCAAATTGCAAAAACAAATTAATATCGCTAGGGGCTTTATCCATCAACAGTTTGAACTAGTGGTCGCTTTAAAGGAAGCTAACGAGCCCCAAGGACTCGCACATCCATTAAGTCAGTTGTGGGCTGAAATTTCTCATAGTGCCCGACACACTGATCAACTTACTCTTTTGCCTGAGTGGCAGGGGATATTAAGCCAAGCTGGTTTTGCTGATTCTAGCTATATTTTGCAACAGCTATGGGCGCTCCACCAAAGTCGTGCTGCACAAACAATGCAGCCTGTAGCGCAAGAACGCTTAACTCAATTAATGCCTCAGATTTTACAAACAGCAGCGCAACAGTCGGACCCTGCACTCACCTTGTCCCGAGTGCTTGTGCTTGTTGAAGCTGTTCTAAGGCGCTCTGTGTATTTGGTGTTATTGCTGGAAAATCCAGCCGCCTTAACGTTATTGATTCAACTATGTGCTGCTAGCTCCTGGTTTGCTGACTTCTTGGCTCGCCAGCCGTCCTTACTTGACGAATTGTTAGACGTTAATAGCTTGTTTAATGTGCCGGATGCGATGGCGTTAAAGCAAGAGTTGGAGCAAAGTCTTTTGCGCTTGCCAGAAGATGATACCGAACAACTAATGGAGGCGCTTAGGCACTTTAAACATGCTCATTTGCTACGCATTGCAGCTCAAGAAGTGACGGGGCGTTTGCCGCTAATGAAAGTTAGTGATCAGCTCACCTATGTAGCTGAGGCAGTGGTGGGGCAGGTTAAGCATTTGGCATGGCGTGAACTGAGTGAGCGCCACGGAAATCCACAAAATGAACTCGGTATTAGTGATGACTTTATTGTTGTGGGATATGGAAAGGTAGGTGGTTGGGAGCTGAGCTACGGTTCAGACTTAGATCTGGTATTTATTTATGATATGCCCTCCCAGACTGAAACAGACGGGCTCAAGCCGGTGGCTAATAGTGTCTTTTTTACCCGCCTTGGGCAGCGCATGATCAGTTACTTAAACACGGTCACTGCTGCTGGCCGGTTGTTTGAAGTCGATATGCGGCTGAGGCCTGATGGTGCTAAAGGGTTATTGGTTTCTACCTTGGCTGCATTTACGCAATACCAGTTGCATGAGGCCTGGACATGGGAGCATCAGGCTCTTGTAAGGGCTAGGCCTATTGCAGGTAGCCACAAACTATCTAAAGACTTTATTGCAGTCCGCAAAGAAATATTGTGCCAAGTAAGGCAGCAAGAACCATTAAAACAAGAAGTGATTACTATGCGAGAAAAAATGCGCCAACAGTTAGCTAGTAAACCAGATGCAGATGGGCTGAGAGCGCAGTTCCACCTTAAGCATGATGAGGGGGGCATTGTTGATATGGAATTTATGGTTCAGTACGGTGTGCTTGCTTACGCCCATAAATTTAGCAGCTTACTCACCTATACTGACAACATTCGTATTTTAGATGCCTTTGAAAAGCAGGAGATTTTGACAGAATGTCAGGCCAATGATTTACGTGAGGCTTATCAGGCCATGAGGGCTGTTGAGCATCGACTTACGCTGCAGAACCAAGCAGGCGAGGTTGCTTCTGATGAGTTGGCTGACCAACGCCAAAAAGTAAAGGCGGTGTGGGCAACTATGATGGGTTATTAGTAGATAGTGGGGCCATTGTTTGGGCGGGTTTTAAAGCGCCGATGTAGCCACAAGTATTGGCTAGGTTTTAGGCGTATTTTTGCTTCAATAGCTGCGTTTAATTTTGTCGCATCGGCTACAAGATCGCCACTTGGGATGCTGGCCAAACTGTCAGATACGGTGAGTAAATAACGTTGATCTTGGTGTGTTCGGTGATGGCTAAACTGCAGTACTTTAGCGCCTGTAGCCAAAGCTAAGCGGCTAACAATCGGTGTAGTGGCCGCATCTATGCCAAAAAAAGGTGCAAAAACAGAGCGGTCTAGGCCAACATCTTGATCTGGTGCTAGCCACACAATTTTCCCTTGCTTAAGAAGCCTCATAACCTGGCGTATGTCTTCTCGCTCCACCATACCTGGTAAATGATTTAACCTTCCACGGCGAATAATGCTGTCCATTAAAGCATTACCATGGCGCTGATAAGTGGCATAGTATGGGTAACTAGGGGCTAATAAAATGCCACCTAGATCAAGGCTAGTATAGTGGGCACCCACCAATAGTACGCCGCGGCCTTGTTTTTGTGCGTGTTCAATTAATTTCCCACCTTCAATGGATACCCGACGACTTAGGGTGTCACGGGAACTCCACCACGCCATCGCGGTCTCAATAATGCCAACACCATTATCTGCAAACGTTTGACGCAGCATATACTGCCGTTCTGATGCTGTTAAATGACTAAAACACAGAGCAATATTGGTTTGGGCAATCGATCTTCTGCGGCTAGATAACTGATATAATAACCATCCAATAGCTCTGCCCATTGCCATGCGCCAGTTCCAAGGCAGGGTAATGATTAGGCGAAGGCAGCCTAAGGCAAACCAAATGGGCCAGTATTTAAATGCGTAGAACTTGGTGAGCGAAGGTTTGTAGGATGGCATAGAGAATTTAAACGAGATTAAGGGATGAATGAGCCAGTTACAGTGCTGATTCAATTGATAACAGGGCCTTAGTTTACACTGAGCTAGCGATACCAGCTAGAGAAACTAACGCTCTATCTGATGTAAGGACAATAAATGAGTAAGCCAGTAAGTCCAGTTACGGCTAACAGCGCTCAACCAACTATAGGTGCTTGGAGTGCCTATAGGCGTCTATTGGGCTACGTGCTGCAGCACGGGGTAGTCTTTTCTGTGAGTATTGTTGGTTTTGTTCTTTTTGCCTTAACCCAGCCAGCTTTTGCCAGCCTAATGGAATATATGGTAGACAGCGTTGAAAGCAGTGATAGTGAGGCTCGAATTTTGATACCTGCTGCAGTTTTGGCAATATTTATGGTGCGTGGCATAGGCTTTTTTTTGGGTAACTACGGGATTACCTACGTGGCAAGAAGGGTAATTCATCAGTTACGCTTGGCCATCTTTGATCGACTATTAGTACTTCCTGCCCGATTTTACCACCGTAATGCGTCGGCAACCCTGTTATCAAAGCTCACATTTAACGTAGAACAAGTTACTGGCGCAGCAACTGATGCACTTAAGATATTTGTCCGTGAAGGACTCACTATTGTTGGTCTATTGTCTTACATCGTGTACTTAAACTGGCAGCTCTCGTTAGTGTTTTTAACTGTGGGACCATTTATTGGCTGGGTGGTAAATAAGGCCTCTAAGCGTTTTAGAAATATTAGTACTAATTTGCAGGACAGCATGGGGCAGGTTACTGCCAGCGCCAGTGAAGCAATTAAAGGTTATGAAGTGGTGCGAGTATTTGGCGCACAAGATCAGGAGCGAAAAGGCTTTTCGGCTGCCAGTAATAATAATAGGCAGCAGGCCATGAAGTTGGCTTTGGCGGAATCTATTTCTACGCCGCTAGTGCAAATGATTGTGGCAGTGGCTATGGCCAGTTTAATTTATCTTGCATTGCACCCGAGTATCATTAACACCATGAGTGCAGGGCAATTTATCGCCTTTGTTACGGCCTCAGGTATGCTCACTAAGCCACTGCGTTCGATGACAGAAATTAACAGTATTTTACAGCAAGGCATTGCCGCATCTCAGAGCATTTTTGCCTTACTAGATGAAGCCCCAGAAACTGATCAAGGGACTCAATCCATGGGACGAACAAAAGGCCTGATCACCTTTGAAAATGTAGACTTCAGTTATGATGACCAGCCGTTATTGACTAACATCAATCTTGTCATTCAACCAGGTCAGGTAGTGGCATTAGTGGGGCGCTCTGGCAGTGGCAAGTCTACCTTAGTGAATTTGCTGTTACGGTTTTACGAACCGAAAACAGGGCGTATTTTACTAGATAAAGACGACATTCAAGACCTGACTCGGGTCGATTTGCGTCGTCAGGTAGCCTTGGTCAATCAGCAAGTGGTGCTGTTTAATGGCACCATTGCCCAAAACATTGCCTATGGGGCCATGCATGATGCCAGTGAAGCGTTTATTATAGCGGCTGCTAAGGCTGCCCGAGTCACGGAATTTACTGATCGTATGAGTTTAGGGTTGGACACTATGGTGGGCGAATCTGGTGTGCTTTTGTCTGGAGGACAACGGCAGCGTATTGCGATTGCCAGAGCGCTATTAAAAGATGCACCTTTATTGGTGCTGGATGAAGCCACATCGGCTTTAGATACAGAATCAGAACGCCATATACAAGCCGCATTAGACGAGGTTATGGTGGGTCGAACCACTTTGGTGATTGCCCACCGCTTGTCAACTATTGAGCAGGCAGACGTTATTTTAGTGATGGACCAAGGCCAGCTAGTGGAGCAAGGGAGTCACCAAAAGCTTATCGATCAGCAGGGGCTTTACGCCCATCTGCATCAACTGCAATTTCAATCAGTTAAAGGTGCTTAAGTGTGAATGGTAAAATTTACAGCGTAACACGCTTGGTTAAAGCATTTGGCTATTCTTGGCGAGGTCTTAAATTTACCTGGCAAAATGAAACAGCTTTTCAGCAAGAGATCCTGGCTTTACTTGTTATGTTGCCTTTAGCCTTTTGGTTGCCAGAGACTCGTATAGAAAGTGCCTTATTGGTGATGAGTTTGTTTGTTGTGCTTATTACTGAGTTAATCAACACCGCAATTGAAGCCGCTATAGATCGTCATGGGGACGAGCACCACCACTGGTCTGGCGTAGCTAAAGATGTAGCTTCTTCAGCTGTTCTATTAGCGTTGATACAATGCGCAATAGTGTGGCTATTAGTGCTATTTTAACAATTAAACTACATTAGGTTCTATGTGTTGGCACAACACCGTGGCAATTTTTTGGCGAACACTAGTAGGGCTGTATTGGTCTCTAGAGGTAACATAAGCGGCCTCACACATGCCCTGGTAATCCTCAGCCCTTAACGCTATAGCTTGGGCTAGGGTGTCGGCTAAACTTTCAGCGTTGATATCGCACAATAGCCCATTGTGTAGATGTTCAATAATACCTTGGGGTCCTCCACAGCGGGTGGCAACCACAAGACGTTTTCTAGCCATGGCTTCAATCACCACCATGCCAAACGTTTCTCCCCGAGATGGCAGGCAAAAAATATCTGCAGCATCAATAAACTCGTCTCGGTTTTGGTTGCTTACCCAATCTAAACGCTCAGTAATGGAGCTCAAATCTAATTGTTTAATCCATTTATTTACTTTTTTATGCCAACGGCCCTTGCCAGCAATGACTAATCTAAATTTAATATTACGGCCACTCAAAATAGCTGCGGCTTGTAATAGTATGTCCTGGCCTTTAGTTCGGCGGAGAATGCCCATTGTGGCGATGACTGGGATTAGCTGAGGGGGTCTACTTGTGGGTTCTATAGGGTTCAATTCAACTAAATTGGGGATCACTTCTAACGCGCCAGTATAGCCTTGCTGTTGAGCAAACTCAGCGAGCACAGGAGAGACACAAATCAATAGGTCCGCAGCATCTATTCCTGCAGCAGTGTAGCTATGAAGAACTAGAATCAGTTGGCAATGTTTGGGTAGGGCTGCTCGGGCAAGCTCAGCATCAATGGGTTTGTGAACAATGACAAGATCTGCATCTTGCTGAAGAAATAGTTGCTTAAGGCGTTTAACTGCTATGTTTTTTAACAGGGGTAAACGCGTGCGGGGGTAATCAAGCAGCACGTAATCAAGCTTGCGTTGCTTTAATAACGGCTCTAATTGTGCCTTGGGGCGAATGACAGAAGTGACTTGATGGCCTAATTGGCGTAAATTGTCACTGTAATGTAAAAAAGTCTGCTTAGGCCCACCTAAGTCTTTACCGGATATCAGGTTGACGATCTTCATTGTTGTCGGCGTCACTAAAAATAAGAGTTAACATTAGTTTAACAAACAAAAGGTTATTTTGTACCCGTGGCACTCTTCGTTTATACCTGTTTATGCTATTTAGCCTTACCTATAGGCATTATATTTCACCTACTGTTCATTTGGCGCCGTGCTGAATTCCGTCGTGGTTTTTGGCAGCGTTACGGCTGGCTGCCACAAAAACAACATCAACCGGTCTTAGTCCATGCTGCCAGTGTAGGTGAGCTCAATGCTATTGCTCCGCTAATAAAAGCCATTGTTAGCGATTTAAAACTCCCTGTTCTTGTGACCACTACCAGTGTGACTGGGCAATTACGGTGCCAGCAACTATTTGCTGGAAATAACCGTGTAAGCTGGGCTTACCTACCAGTAGATCTGGGAGTGTCCAACTGGCTTATGCTGCGACGCATTAAACCCCGGGCCGTGTTGTTAGTTGAAACTGAACTATGGCCCAATTTGATCGCTACTTGTGCCCGACAAAAAGTACCTACTATCTTAGTCAATGGGCGTTTGTCTGCTCGTTCTGCAAAGGCATATGCGCGTTTTTCCTGGTTAGTAGCGCCCATGCTTAAAAAGCTGACGCGAATATTAGTGCAGGATAAAATAACGGCCCAACGTTTTGTAAGCCTAGGTGAGCAGGCTTCCAAGGTGTCAGTGTTGGGTAGCTTAAAGTACGATCTAGTAATCCCTGATAGAGAGTTAGACATAACTAACTCAGTAGTGCCTGAAGGTTTGTGTTGGGTCTGTGGTAGCACTCGCGTAGGCGAGGAAGTTGCTTTATTGCAGGCTTGGGCCCAGCTGCCCCAGCAAGTTAAAGGTACCTTGGTGCTGGTGCCTAGACATCCCCAGCGGTTCGATGAGGTGGCTGACTTGTGCCAGCAATCTGGATTACCTTGGTTAAGGTATAGCCAAACCCATGCTGAAAAACAGCCAAGTGCGATTACTAATGAGTATAAGCATCACCCACGCCGTATACTCTTAGTTGATAGCATGGGGTTGTTGATGCATTTTTACCGCCGTGCAGACGTTGTTTTTGTTGGTGGAAGTCTTGCCAACACAGGCGGGCATAATCCGTTAGAGGCCGCCGCTTTAGGAAAGCCTGTACTTATGGGACCCCATTGCTTCAATTTTACTCAAGTGTGTGACCAATTAGAGAAAGTTCAAGGCCTACGTGTTACCACTAATGCATGTTTGCTAGAAGACATTACCCAGTTATTAACGGACCAGTCGCTAAGGCATACCATGGGAATGGCTGGTACTGCCCTAGTTGATCAGCAAAAGGGTGCCCTTAAGCGCCATTTGTTAGTTATAGAAAACACTTTAGAACAGGCATTAGGCGAGTGATAAAAGTAGCATCATCTAGGCATTGGTTCTGGTTTAGTAGCCTTAGTTTTTGTTTGGTGTTGTTGCCATTACTGCTTGCTATGGGTGCTTTTTCTTCTTATTTAGGCCAAGCCCAGTGGTTAACCTACATGACAGATGCCTACACCTGGCGTGTTGTTTGGTTTTCTTGGTGGCAGGCGTGTTTATCAACTGTTATTAGTTTATCTGCTGCTGTGCTTGTAGCCCGTGCTTTAGCGCGGAGGCAGTCTTTTGTGGGCCGATGGCTATTATTACGGTGTTTTAGCGTGGCGCTAGTCGTGCCTAGTATTATCGCCGTGTTTGGTATTATTTTGTTGCATGGTAAGTACGGTTATTTTAATCAATTCTGGCTGTGGCTGGGAGGCCAGCCGCAAAGCTATGTTTACGGTTTAACAGGAATATTATTGGCGCACGTATTTTTTAACCTGCCACTGGCAACCCGTATTCTATTGCAGAGATTAGATGCAATTAACGCCGAAACTTGGCGCTTATCTAGCCAGCTAGGGATGACTTCAGTAGATCTTTGGCGACACATCGAATGGCCACACATCAAGGGGGTGTTACCGCAACTGGCTGCGCTGGTTTTTGCCTTGTGCTTTACTAGTTTTGCTATTGTGATGACTCTGGGGGGTGGACCAAAGGCCACCACTATTGAAGTTGCCATATTTCAAGCCATAAGGTTTGATTTTGATATTGCTAAAGCGGTGTATTTAAGCCTGTTACAGATGGGTTTTTGTGGCTTTATTTTGTGGGCTGGCTTGCGCCTAGGAAAGCCTATCGATATGTTTGTCAGCTTAGAGACGTCAGCTAAAAATATGCGCCCAGACCTCAAACCAATGTTAGGTATTGTGAGTGATTCAGTGGTGCTGTTTTTAGCTACGTTGTTGGTATTATTGCCTCTATTGGCTGTTGTAATTGCAGGGATTAATCCAGCTTGGGCCGACGTATTGCTTGATCTGCGTTTATGGAATGCCTTTGGCAATAGCTTATGGGTAGCCCTGAGTTCTGCGTTATTGAGCCTTTTAATGGCGTCAGGTTTGTTGCTTGCCCAGCGTCATTGGCGCAAGCGTTATGCTTCTGCTGCTTTAGCTGTGGAATGGATGGGTTCTGTTATTTTAGTGGTGCCACCGTTGGTATTAGCAACAGGTTTATTTATTGGCCTAAGCCCCCACGTTAATGTGTTTGCCATTAACCTTTATATTGTCGTGCTGGTAAATGCCTTGATGGGCTTGCCTTATATGTTGCGTGTATTATCTGTAGCCTACTTAAAAATTGGCACAGATTATGATCGCTTATGCAGTAGTTTGGGTGTGCAGGGTTGGCATCGATTGCGGCACGTAGAGTGGCCCATATTACGCAAACCTGTTGGCTTGGCTTTAGCTTTAGTGGCGGCCATGTCCGCTGGTGATTTGGGGGTTGTAGCTTTATTTGGTAGTCCAGATATTCAAACTTTACCTCTGCTAATGTATCAGCGGTTGGGGAGTTACCAAAGTGATGCTGCAGGGGTTACTGCAGTGGTTTTGTTGGGGTTATGTTTAGTAATTTTTGTGATTTTAGAACGTTTATTGGGAGGCTCAGATGATTAACTTTAAGCAAGTGAATTGTCGTTTAGGTGAGCAGAATTTTTGTTATGACCTGCAGATTCAATTGGGTCAGGTGGTGGCTATTATGGGGGCCAGTGGATCTGGCAAATCAACTTTACTTAACTTGCTGGCTGGTTTCATTGCGCCGCAAAACGACACTGCGCAAATATTGCTCGGTGATGAGCGGGTAGACTTGCTTGCTCCATCCCAAAGGCCGGTGACAAGTTTATTCCAAGAGCATAATTTATTTGCCCACATGTCGGCGTTTAATAACCTAGCTTTAGGAATACGCACAAGTCTTAAATTGACAGTGGATGAAATAGCTCAGGTGGACACTGCTCTGGAGCAAGTGGGGTTAAAAGGGCTGGGTTCTCGTTTACCTAAGGAGCTCTCAGGTGGCCAAAGGCAAAGAGTTGCTCTGGGTCGAGCACTTGTTCGGCGTAAGCCCTTGTTGCTATTAGATGAGCCTTTTAGTGCTTTAGATCCAGCATTAAGGCAAGAAATGGCAGCGTTGGTTAAAAGCCTTAGTCAGCAACACCAGCTCACCGTATTATTAGTTACCCACGAGCCTAGAGACGCCTTGGACCTTGCCGAAACTGTAGTATTTATTGCCGATGGTAGAGTGCATTGGCAAGGGCCAAGCCAAGATTTTTTACAACAAACAGACACTCATATCAAAGCCTATTTAGGCCAAAGCTGCTAATCTTGTAGTACTGACATAAGGTGGTTCAAACTATGCATGATACTGATACAACATGGCCCACTGGCCAAAGTGCGGGGCCGGTGCCACAACCGCCTAAGCAGCCAGAACAGAATGATCATGTACTTGTTATTGGGGCAGGTATTTCTGGTTTAGCCAGTGCTTGGTTTTTGCAACAACAAGGTTTTTCGGTCACGGTGTTGGAGGCTGGTAACCAAGTAGGTGGTAACTTACAAACGGTACAAAAATATGGGTGTCAGTGGGAACGGGGCCCCAATTCCTTTATCAATAATCGCCCAGCCATGGCCCAGCTCATAGAACAGGCTGGATTAAACCCACACATAGTCTTGGCAGACCAAGCTGCCCATAAACGGTTTATTGGCAAACAAGGCAGGGTTTTAGCCTTACCTATGGGTATTATCGACGCACTGACTAGCCCGGTGCTGAGTATAAGTGGAAAAATGAGGGTGGCTATGGAGCCGTTTATTGGCAAAGCGACTCAGGAAGAAAGTATTGCACAGCATGTTAGACGTCGGCTTGGTCATGAAATGCTGGACTGGTTGATTGACCCGTTTATTTCTGGCGTGTTTGCAGGTGACCCGGAGACATTATCCGTTCGGGCTGCTGTGCCTAAAGTTTACGCACTAGAAGCTGAATATGGCTCTATGATTCTGGGCGGTGTGGCAAAAATGAAAGCCAAGTCTCGCCAGAAAAAGCTGGAACAGCAGCAGGGGGTCAATCCCTTAGATGGTGCTATGATGAGTTTTTCTCGTGGGTTACACCAGCTTCCAGAGGTATTAGCGCAACAACTTGGGCCAGCAGTAAAGCTAAACACGCAAGTAGATAGCCTAACGTATAGTCCTGAGTTTGGGTATCAGGCAATGTCTGGTGATGAGATTTGGCAGGCCTCTCAGGTCGTCTTGGCGGTACCAGCAACACAGGTGGCGAGATTAATAGACGATCTACAGCCGCTAGATGAAGGCCTATTTGCCCGTGCAAAGGCCTGTTTACGAGACATTGACTATCCTGCTGTGGCAAGTATCAGTATGGCCTTTGAAAAGAGCCAAATTAAACATGCTCTTGATGGTTTTGGTTGTTTGTTACCTACTAAGGAGAATAAGCAAACGCTAGGCGTGTTATTTCCCTCAAGTATTTTTTCTGAACGCTGCCCAGCTAACCAGCACCTTATTACTGTCTTTATTGGTGGTGGCCGTGGGCAGCAGGCTATGACTTTAACACCACAACAAAGAGTAGATCTGGCACTGCAAGAGCTGTCACCTTACTTAGGTATCGAGGGCCAGCCTTTGTGGCATGAAGAAAGCTTATGGCCTAGGGCTATTCCCCAATACCAGCTGGGGCACTTGCCAAGAGTGGCGTTAGTTGATGAAGCCCTAGCTCAGTTTCCTGGCCTGTATCTGCGCAGTAATTGGCGTGATGGTGTGGCGTTAGGTGACTGTGTTGAAAATGCTCTGCAATTAGCCAAAACTATGGGTAGCAAAATAATGCCGCCTCAAACATAACGAATAGGACTTTCTGGCAATCATGTATAAGCCCACATTTCAGCGTGCAGACGTACGTATAGCTCATCAAGAAACTGCATACCAAGGTTTCTATCAAGTGCAAAAACTGAAGCTGCAGCATCGTTTATTCAACGGTGGCTGGAGTAAAGAGTTGCAGCGAGAGTTAGTGGTGCGGTTGCCAGCAGTGGCCGTGCTGATGTATGACGCCAGCACAGATGAAGTGGTATTGATTGAACAGTTCCGTGTTGGCGGTATGGGCCATGAGGAAGGGCCATGGCAGCTTGAAATGGTGGCTGGAATGATTGATACAGCAGAAACTTCTGCACAAGTGGCTGTTCGAGAATGTAAAGAGGAGTCTGGAGCGATTATTGCAGAAAGTGACTTAGAGCTAGTGTGCACATACCTTGTCACTCCAGGTGGAAGTAATGAAAGCCTAGATATCTATTGTGCTCCCGTGAATGCCAGCATGTTAAGTGGGGTTCATGGGTTGCCGACCGAAGGTGAAGACATTAAAGTTCAGGTGATTAGGCGCCAAACTCTATGGCAAATGCTAGAGCAAGGTAAGCTAACCAATGCAGCCACTATTATTGCGACGCAGTGGTTACAATTACACTCCCCTCGGCTTAAGGTTAAGTGGGGCTGTTGATGAGTTTACGCCTTGCACAGATTACCGACTGCCACTTACAAGCTGATGCATTAACGTTTTACAAGGGTGTGGATGCAGATGCTCATTTAGACCAGTGTTTGTCTTGGCTGCATAATAATGCGAAGGTCGACCTTTTAATGCTTACTGGAGACCTTAGTCATTTTGGCAGTGAAGCGGCTTACCAGAGGCTAAAACAAAAGCTCAGTAGCCTAACTTACCCGTGCATTTGGTTAGCGGGGAATCATGACAATTGTGGCATTATGCAAGGCGTTTCTGGTCAGGCTGTGCAGCAACTGCGGGTTTTAGACTATGAGCATTGGCGTTTAGTGGTGCTCAATACCACGGCAAACGCAGATGGTAATGGGGCAGGTAGTATTGCATCTGCTCAAATGGAAGAGCTTCAACAGGTTTTAGAAGACGATTCACAGCTGCCGGTGTGTGTGTTTATGCACCACAACTCCATGCCAGTTGATTCGATGTGGCAGGACCCTATTATGCTAGGTAATGCCCAGCAGTTTAATGCCTTGGTTGCCTCTAAACCGCGAGTGAAGGCTGTACTATGTGGCCATGTACATCAGAATTTTGACCAGGTCGTTGGTAATATACGTTTTCTTGCTACGCCCTCCAGTGCCGTTCAGTTTACCTGCAAGCAAGATAAATTTAAGGTAGAAGAAGACCTTGGCCCAGGCTTAAGGTTGCTTACGCTGGAGCAAGGTGGCCACCTAAATACTAAAATACAGCGATTGCCCCGGATCTAAAAAAATTTATGGATACGCGCGCAAAACGTCTCGGTAGTTAAGTAATTACTGCTACTATTGCAAAACAGCGACGAGGTGTTAGATTGTCGTTAAACCTACTATGACTCTATTGGCGAATTAACTCCATGGCACAAGATAACTACACAGCAGATTCTATTGAAGTATTAAGTGGCCTAGACCCAGTTAAAAAACGCCCAGGTATGTACACAGATACCAGCCGCCCAAACCACTTAGCCCAAGAGGTCATTGATAACTCGGTGGACGAAGCATTGGCCGGACATGCCGATCAAATTGATGTAATTCTTCATAGTGACCACTCACTTTCCGTGATTGACAATGGTCGTGGCATGCCTGTGGACATGCATGCTGAAGAAGGGGTGAGCGGTGTAGAACTTATTCTTACACGCCTACACGCAGGTGGTAAGTTTTCTAACAAAAACTACCAGTTCTCTGGTGGTTTACATGGTGTGGGGATCTCTGTTGTAAACGCACTCACTTCAGCCTTAGAGGTTAAGATTAGGCGCAATGGCGAAGTGCACCGTATCGCTTTTGCCAATGGTAATAAAGTTACCGAGCTAGAGGTAGTGGATACCGTGGGCCAGCGTAATACAGGCACTAGTGTTACGTTTTTGCCTGATCCACAGTATTTTGATTCTGCTAAATTCTCTGTGGCCCGGCTTAAACATGTACTGCGAGCTAAGGCAGTGCTTTGTAGCGGTCTAAAGGTAACCTTTTTAGACCTAACCAGTGTTACCAAAGAAAAACATGAATGGTATTACCAAGAGGGTTTAGACGATTATCTGCAAGGTGCCAACGAGGGCTATAGCTGCCTGCCAGAAACGCCGTTTGTCGGTAGCCGAAAAAGTGAGATTGAGGGGGTAGACTGGGCAGTGCAATGGTTGCCTGAAGGTGGAGACTTAACCCAAGAGGGTTATGTTAATCTTATTCCAACCTCTCAAGGGGGGACTCATGTTAATGGTTTGCGTAGTGGTCTGTTAGATGCCTTGAGGGAGTTTTGTGAAATTCGCGCTTTGCTTCCTCGTGGCGTGAAGCTTGGCCCAGAAGATATATGGGACCGCTGCTGTTTTGTATTGTCTGTAAAAATGCAAGATCCGCAGTTTTCCGGCCAAACTAAAGAACGGCTTTCGTCCCGCCAAATTGTGGCTTATGTTTCTGGTGAGGTGAAAGATGCGTTTAGCTTATGGCTCAACAAGCATACAGATGAAGGTGAGCTGTTAGCTGAGCTAGTGATTAATCATGCTCAAAAACGTTTAAGGGCTGGGAAAAAAGTGATTCGTAAAAAAATCACCCAAGGGCCAGCTTTGCCGGGTAAGCTGGCAGACTGCAGTGGCACAGATGTTAGCCGGGGTGAGCTGTTTTTGGTGGAAGGTGATTCTGCTGGAGGCTCTGCCAAGCAAGCACGTGAAAGGGAATTTCAAGCTATCTTGCCCTTGCGCGGCAAGATACTTAATACATGGGAGGTTGATTCAGGGCAAATATTAGCGTCTCAAGAAGTGCACCATATTGCTGTGGCAATGGGTGTAGACCCGGGTGCCGATAATTTAGAAGGGTTACGTTACGGTAAGATTTGTATCTTGGCGGATGCTGACTCAGATGGCTTACACATTGCCACGTTGTTATGTGCTTTGTTTGTACGCCACTTTAAACCATTAGTTGCTGCGGGCCATGTATATGTAGCTATGCCGCCTTTGTATCGCATCGATATTGGCAAAGAAGTATTTTATGCCCTTGATGAAAACGAAAAGCAAAGCGTGTTAGACCATATTGCTGTTGAGAAAAAACGTGGCAAGGTTAATGTGCAGCGTTTTAAGGGGTTGGGTGAAATGAATCCTTCCCAGCTAAGAGAAACTACCATGAAGCCAGACAGCCGGAGGCTTGTTCAACTTAGTCTTGAGCCGGGAGACGGTACCATGGAAGTGATGGACATGCTGTTGGCAAAAAAGCGCTCAGGTGATCGTAAATCTTGGTTGCAAGAAAAAGGCAACTTGGCCCAAGTGGACTAAAATAAGACGACATGGGTAATCTTCTCACAAAACTAGCGTTATCTTTGCACTCCTTTGCAATGTCTACACCCACCCTTTCACTTGAATGCCTATAATAGATGATTCCCTTTGGGGAGGAATCTACCTTAGGAGCAAGACCATTAAAGTATACATCAAGCGCAGCTTAATGATCCTACCAACTCTAGGGTTAGTTGGTTTAATAGGCATAGGGTTGGCCATCGCTGATAGCAAAAAAGAGTTTAAAGGTGACAATAAAATAGACAGCCAAGGTTGTCATCACGATGCTAGTCATAGCGCTGACCAAGAAGGTTATGGCCTCAAAAGTGATAACGAAAGCGCCACAATGATTCGACACATGACTAAGGTACTTGACCTGACAGAAGCGCAGGAAAGTGCTATTAAAAAAATTATTACTGGCCAAGATGAATCTGCAGAAGAGGGCGATGAGTTGCTCAAAAATGCCAATGTTGAAATGCAAATAACGGAACTACTCACTCCAGAACAGGTTGAGCAATACCAATTAATGCGTAAGAAAATGACCAAAAAATGAACAGAATAAAGGAAAAATTCTCTTAAAAAGAGACATCACTCGCCTTAGCCAGTAAAAATAGCCTTAAATGACATTAACAAAACCGCAGCAGGTCGACTTGCTGCGGTTTTTTGGGTTCAACTAGGATATAATTCCGCTCTTTTATGCTCCCTACTCCTGGTTTATTGGTAGGGGTAACTCGGAAGTCATCGCATGGCCATCAACTCCCTGATCCGCAACTTTTCCATTATCGCCCATATCGATCATGGCAAATCCACTATTGCTGATCGCTTTATCCAAATGTGTGGCGGTTTGTCGGATCGTGAAATGGAGCAGCAGGTGCTGGATTCCATGGACATTGAGCGCGAACGTGGCATCACCATTAAAGCTCAAAGTGTAACTTTGGATTTTCCTAGCAAAGACGGCAAAACCTATCAACTTAACCTTATAGATACCCCAGGGCACGTTGATTTTTCCTACGAGGTTTCTCGCTCTTTAGAGGCCTGTGAAGGTGCTCTGCTGGTTGTGGATGCGGCTCAAGGCGTAGAGGCGCAATCCGTGGCTAATTGCTATACGGCCCTAGAACTGGGTTTGGAAGTAGTGCCTGTGTTAAATAAAATGGACCTGCCTCAAGCCGATCCAGATAAGGTAAAGCAAGAAATTGAAGAAGTGATTGGTATCGATGCCACTGACGCAGTTGAAGCCTCGGCTAAAAGTGGTCTAGGTATGGAAGCAGTACTGGAGCAATTAATTGAATTAATTCCACCGCCTGTTGGTGACGAAGATAAACCACTGCAAGCGCTAATCATTGACTCTTGGTTCGACAACTACCTTGGCATTGTGTCTTTGGTGCGCATTAAAAATGGTGTGTTGCGTAAAAAAGACAAAATTATAGTGAAGTCTACTGGCATCCAGTACGGTGTCGAAGATATTGGTATTTTTACGCCTAAACGTAAGCAAACTGGCATCTTAAGTGCGGGTGAAGTGGGTTATGTAGTTGCAGGTATTAAAGATATTCATGGCGCACCCGTTGGCGATACGTTGACTCATCTTAAAACTTCTGATGTTGATAGCCTGCCAGGCTTTAAGAAAGTTCAGCCCCAGGTATATGCGGGTTTGTTCCCTACTAGCTCTGATGACTATGAAGATTTCCGTGAAGCCTTAGCTAAGCTGAGTCTTAATGATGCCTCATTATTTTATGAGCCAGAAAGCTCTGATGCCTTAGGTTTTGGATTTCGATGTGGGTTCTTGGGCATGTTGCACATGGAGATTATTCAAGAGCGGTTAGAACGTGAATATAATCTCGATTTATTAACCACAGCGCCTACTGTAATTTACGAATTGGAACTCAACAACGGCAAGGTGATCTTCGTAGATAACCCCTCAAAACTGCCTGATATGGGTGGTGTGGCAGAAATGCGTGAACCCATTGTCGAAGCTAATATTTTGGTACCACAAGAACACTTAGGTAATGTCATTACCTTGTGTGTTCAAAAGCGTGGGGTACAAAAGAATATGCAGTTTACCGCCACGCAGGTTGCGTTGACCTATGACATGCCAATGAGTGAGGTAGTGCTAGATTTCTTTGACCGTCTTAAGTCTGTAAGCCGAGGTTATGCGTCATTAGAATATAATTTTGTCCGGTTCGAAGAAGCCAAGCTAGTCCGTTTAGATATTCTCATTAATGGGGAGCGAGTGGATGCTTTAGCCGTCATTATGCATCGAGATAACGCCCAGTCACGAGGCAGGGCTTTGTGTGAAAAAATGAAAGAGCTAATTCCTCGGCAAATGTTTGATGTTGCAATTCAGGCCGCTATTGGGGGCAATATTGTGTCTCGCACGACGGTTAAAGCGCTGCGTAAAAACGTAACAGCGAAATGCTATGGTGGTGATATTAGCCGTAAGAAAAAACTCTTGTCTAAACAAAAAGAAGGTAAAAAACGCATGAAACAGGTGGGTAGTGTAGAAATCCCGCAGGATGCCTTCTTAGCGGTACTTAAGCTAGATAGCTAAGCTGACAGTAACTAGACCTAAAGGATATATGGACGATGATGGATTTTGATTTTGAATTACTGCTCACCGTGCTGGTGGGGCTTTTTGGTGTTGGTTATGCCTTAGACGTGTGGTTATGGAAACCTGCACGCATCAAAGCTTTAGCGCTAGCAACGGCTAGTGCAGGGGGCAACCTACCTCAAGCAGACCAACAAAAAGTAATGCGTGAACCACTGTTTGCAGAATACAGCCGTTCATTTTTTCCTGTGTTGGCCTTTGTGCTGATACTGCGTTCTTTTTTTATGGAGCCATACCAGATTCCTTCAGGTTCTATGCTGCCTACCCTTACTGTAGGCGACTTTATTGTGGT
The DNA here is from genome assembly GCA_002312935.1 of Oceanospirillaceae bacterium UBA1126. Lineage (GTDB taxonomy): Bacteria > Pseudomonadota > Gammaproteobacteria > Pseudomonadales > Balneatricaceae > Njordibacter. The sequence continues at coordinate 20,773 of DCAT01000100.1, forward strand.
GAATAAGTTTGAATATGGTATACGTTTGCCAGTACTGGGGACTAAAGTGTTTGGCTACAATGAGCCAAAAGTAGGCGATGTTATGGTGTTCAAGTATCCAAAAGATACAGCGGTTAAGTATATTAAACGAGTGGTAGCGGTACCTGGCGATACCTTAGAGTTACGCGACAAGATTATATACATTAATGGTAAACAGATGACTCAGACTTTTATTGCTGACGAGTCCCCAACGACAGAAATCTATAAAGAGCAGCTAGGGGATGCTGAGCACCTGATATGGCGAAACAAAAACCCTGGAAAAAATGGTGCGGTCACTGTTCCTCCAGGTAAATACTTCATGATGGGAGACAACAGGGACGGCAGTAATGACAGCCGTTATTGGGGTTTTGTGCCAGAAGAAAATATTACTGGTAAAGCCGTTGCGGTGTGGTTACATTGGGATAACTTCTTTAGTTTGCCCAATTTCAGTACGGCAGGTAGCATAGACTAGTATGAAAGCCCCTGCCGCGACCGCCTACCAGCAAAAACTTAACACCTTGTGTTCTGCAATGGGTTATTCCTTTGTCGACGCAACACTGTTGGAGTTGGCGCTAACGCACCGTTCGTGTGGTCACCACAACAATGAGCGATTAGAGTTTTTAGGAGATTCTATTGTTAACTTTGTTATTGCAGATGCCTTGTTTGATAAATTCCCTAAAGCCCGCGAAGGCCAGCTAAGTCGTTTACGTGCTGGCTTAGTAAAAGGTGTGACCCTCGCTCAAGTGGCAAAAGAAATGCACATTGGCCCTTGTCTGAAGCTAGGTGCTGGTGAATTAAAGAGTGGTGGTCAACGACGCGAATCGATTTTGGCTGACGCCACTGAGGCCCTTATTGGTGCGATTTACAAAGATGCGGGAATGGCTGTCTGCCAAGCCCGTATTTTAGCTTGGTTTACCTCTCGGCTAGCAAATTTGAGTTTGTCAGACACCCAAAAAGACCCTAAAACACGCTTGCAGGAATACTTGCAGGCTAAGAAATCTGACTTGCCCATATACCAATTGATTGATGTTAAAGGGCAGGATCATGAGCAAATGTTTATTATAGAATGCCACAGTAGCCTACTAGATAAGCCCACTAAAGCGGAAGCCTCCAGCCGCCGCATCGCAGAACAGAAATCGGCCACGCTAGCACTGCAGCAGCTTGGTCAAGAATCTTTATAGTAGAAAATATATCATGACAGATCTAGACACTTGGTTAGCAGCCCAAAATGACAGCAGCACAAAGTGTGGCTACGTCGCTATTGTAGGCCGCCCTAATGTGGGCAAGTCAACTTTACTCAACCGTATTTTGGGCCAAAAAATTAGTATTACTTCTCGTAAGCCACAAACTACACGCCATCAAATTCTGGGTATTAAAACCGAAGGTGACGTGCAGGTTGTTTATGTGGATACGCCTGGCTTGCATATAGACCAAGCCGACAAGGCGATTAACCGCTACATGAACAAAGCCGCAACTAGTGCTTTAAAGCATGTAGACTTGGTTATTTTTATGGTCGATCGTACGCGGTGGAATGAAGCTGATGAGCACGTTTATGAAAAAGTTAAAGCGGCTAACTGCCCTGTTATTTTAGCAATAAATAAAATTGACATACTGGATGATAAGCAATCTTTGTTGCCGTATTTACAGGAAGTCCAGCAACGTTTGCCCAACGCTGTGCTAGTGCCCATTGCAGCGCATACCGGTGCATCGGTAGAGCAACTAGAGCAATGTGTGCTTGATCAACTTCCAAATGGGCGCCATTTTTTCCCTGAAGATCAAGTGACCGACCGCAGTGCGCGCTTTATTACTGCGGAGTTGATTCGTGAAAAAATTATGCGCCAACTTGGCGATGAGCTGCCTTATCAAATGACGGTAGAAATAGAAGAGTTTGCTCAAGATGGCCCTGTATTGCATATAGGTGCTTTAATTTTAGTAGAGCGCAAAGGCCAAAAACGTATTCTTATTGGCGACAAAGGTGACCGAATTAAACAGATTGGGCGTGATGCGCGGGTTGATATGGAACGCATGTTTGAGTGTAAAGTTATGCTTAAGCTTTGGGTGAAGGTGAAAAGCGGTTGGTCTGATGACGAGCGTGCTTTGCAAAGCCTAGGCTACGACGGCCTCGATTAATTAAGGTGAATGAGCAGCAGCCGGCCTACGTATTGCACAGCCGCCCATGGCGGGAGACCAGTGTGATTGCCGATTTGTTCACGCTAAATCAAGGCCGTGTGTCGGTCATTGTTCACGGGGCACGAAAAGCCCAGGGCAAGCAGCCTGCTAAACGCGCCTTAGTGCAGCCCTTTACGCCGCTTATGGTGAGTTTCACTGGGCGGGGTGAATTGCGTACAAGTGTGCAGTTTGATGGCGCAGGTGCACCATTAGCCATAGTGGGTAATAGCTTGTACAGTGGCCTTTATGTTAATGAACTATTGCTCAATCTGCTCGCTAACGATGACCCCCACCCGAACTTATTTGCCTACTATCAAGCCTTGCTCAATGAGTTGATGGATAATCCCGTAATCGAGCAATGTTTGCGTCCGTTTGAAGTCCATCTAATGGACGAACTGGGGTATCATGTGGTGTTAGATAAAGACTATATATCAGGCCAGCAGGTGGTGGCTGACGCAAGTTATCAGCTACACCCTCTGCAGGGAGTTTGTTTAACCCAGATTCCTTATGATGAGCGAGATGCTCCCCCTTCGATTAGTGGCGAGGTGCTGCTACAATTAGCTGCAGGTCATTACGCAGACAGGCAATGCCTTAGGGTGGCTAAGTACATGGCGCGAGCTAATTTAGACCAGTTATTGGATGGCAAACCAATTCAAAGCCGTAACCTATTTCACACTATTGTTAAAAAGTAACTCATTATAGTTAGTGGAAATAAAGACGAGCGACAACTAGGAGAAAGTAAGACATGGTGGATCCAAATAGAATTCTACTAGGTGTGAATGTAGACCACGTTGCCACCTTGCGCCAAGCAAGGGGTACGCGTTATCCCGACCCAGTAAAAGCTGCATTAGACGCAGAGCAAGCTGGTGCAGACGGTATTACAGTGCACTTGCGTGAAGATGCGCGCCACATTCAGGAACGTGATGTGCGTGTGATGGCGCAAGTGTTGCAAACGCGGATGAATTTTGAGATTGCAGTCACCGATACAATGGTTGATATGGCTGTGGAAATTGCGCCAGCTTATGTGTGTTTAGTGCCAGAAAAGCGCCAGGAACTTACAACCGAAGGGGGTTTAGATGTTGCATCCCATTTATCACGAATGAAAGATGTATGTGACCAGCTCCAATCTAATAGTATTAAAGCTTCTCTTTTTATTGATGCA
>DCAT01000054.1:0-35934 GCA_002312935.1 Oceanospirillaceae bacterium UBA1126
ATTCTGCAGATATTAATGACCAAGATGCGTTTAGAGCCGCTCTTAAGTCTGCTCAGTTTGACTCTGTTCGTGGTGACTTCCGCTTTGGTAATAACCAACATCCAATCCAAGACATTTATGTACGTGAAGTAGTCATGGAAGGTGACGTGCTTACCAATAAGATTATTGGTGTGGGACTAAAAGACCATCAAGATGCCTATGCGGCAAACTGTTCTTTGTAATTTACCTTAACCACAAGCGGTACATAAGTACCGCTTGAATATGGAGAAGCCAGTATGGATGCAATACTGCTTTTAGAGCAGCTCCTCAACGGCTTACAGTTAGGCATTATGTTATTTTTGATAGCAGCAGGTTTAACCCTTATTTTTGGGGTCATGGGACTAATAAACCTAGCCCATGGCTCTTTGTATATGATTGGCGCTTTTGCTTGCGCTGCAGTTGCTACTTGGAGTGGCTCCTTTTGGCTAGGCCTAATGGCAAGCCTAACCTTCGCTGCAGCAGCAGGGGCCTTGATTGAAGTAGTAATTATGCGACGGTTGTATCATCGTGAGCACCTCGATCAGGTGCTAGCCACCTTTGCCCTTATCCTAATTTGTTCCGAAGGCACACGTTGGTTGTTTGGTTCGTTTCCTTTGTACCTAGACGTACCCGACATATTTTATGGTGCTGTGAACTTATTTGGTGTGCTTCAATATTCACGTTATAGGCTATTTATTATTGTTATTGGTTTATTTACAGCCCTTTGCATATACCTGTTAATTAACAAAACTCGCATCGGCATGCGTATCCGAGCTGGCGCGGCAGACCGTCAAATGACGGCAGCACTGGGTATTAATATAAGTCTGCTTTACACTTTGGTATTTGCTCTTGGAGCAGCCTTAGCTGGTTTTTCTGGCGCTTTGGTAGGCAGCATTCAGTCTGTTGAAGTAGGTATGGGTGAACCTGTGCTAATCCTTGCTTTTGTAGTTGTGGTTATTGGAGGTATTGGTTCCATACGTGGCGCTTTAGTGGGTGCCCTTTTGGTGGGCATGGTGGACACATTGGGTCGCGGTTATCTACCCCAAATACTCCAGCTATTGCTTGACCCTGTATTCGCCAATACTTTGGGAGCGGCTCTCTCTTCCATTGCAATTTATCTACTGATGATTGTTATTTTAGTCTTCAAACCTAAAGGCTTGTTCCCTGCGCATGGATAACTATATGTCAGAAAAAATGCTCAACCGGGCCCTGTTATCTTTACTCATTATTGCCCCTTGGTTGGCTCATTGGATAGATGAACCTTACTATGTCTCTTTGGCCACGCGTATTGCTATTTTGGCTCTGGCAGGCGTAGGTTTGAATATTGCGCTAGGCTTAGGCGGCATGGTTTCCTTTGGTCATGCTGCATTTTTTGGAATTGGTGGTTATGTCACTGGTATTTTAGCAAGCCATGCCCTAAATTATGAGCCCTTGTTCAGTGGCATTTTTGCCATGTCAGGTAGCACACAGATGCTATTTATTTGGCCAATAGCCATGCTTGTTGGCGCTATAGCAGCTATTTTTATTGGCCTACTCAGCTTGCGCACAAGTGGTGTGTATTTCATAATGATCACCCTCGCTTTTGCTCAAATGATTTACTACTTTTCAATTTCTTGGCCCAACTACGGCGGCGAAGATGGGTTACCTATCTACCTACGAAATAGCTTTCCAGGCGTTAATACATTACAACCTATTCAATTCTTTATGATTTGCTGCACTATCCTACTTACTACCCTTTGGGGCGTATCACGATTACAAGATTCCCGTTTTGGTAATGCCCTAAAAGCCCTCCGCCAAAACGAGACCCGAGTGGCAGCTGTTGGCATCAGTCCATTAGGCATTAAACTTGCAGCCTTTGTTATCTCTGCCATGATCACCGCTTTGGCAGGTTCACTATTTGCCGACCTTAACCGCTTTGTCAGCCCCACTATGTTTTCTTGGCACACCTCTGGGCAAATAATGATCTTTGTGATTCTGGGAGGCATAGGTCGCTTATATGGACCAGTAGCAGGTGCCATCATGTTTATTCTGTGCGAAGCATTACTTGGCAGCTGGACAGAGTATTGGCAATTTTTCCTAGGGCTGCTGCTGCTGTGGGTTGTACTGTTTGCTCGGGGAGGTTTAATTGGCCTGTTATGTGGAGACAAAGCCCATGACTAATAGAGTTTTAGAGATCACTAACCTAAACAAAAGTTTTGGTGCTATTCATGCAACACAAGATCTAAGTTTAACGTTAAATACCGGCGAAATTCATGCCCTCATCGGCCCTAATGGCGCAGGAAAGTCTACCTTGATTCAACAAGTGACCGGTTATTTGCAGCCTGATAGTGGTGACATTCAGTTTTTGGGGCAATCAATTAACCACTTGTCCCCAGCACACAGGGCTAAATTAGGTTTAGCACAAACATTTCAAGTGTCTTCTTTAATTATGGAGTACTCCTGCCTGCAAAACGTAGTACTTGTTGTGCAAGCACGATTAGGGTCCAGCTATCGCTTTTTTGCGCCGATAAAAAATGATGCTTTATTGCAGCAAGAAGCCATGACATACCTGCAGGAGGTAGAGCTAGACAAGCGTTGCCATATTGCAGCATCTGCTTTGTCCCACGGCGAACGACGACAACTTGAAATTGCCATGGCTTTAGCACTTGAACCCAAAGTTTTTTTACTTGATGAACCGATGGCTGGAATGGATCCTGCTGGCGTCAAAAAATTAATTGAACGGCTAAAGAAAATGTGTCGAAAGGCGCCTATTCTATTAGTAGAACACGACATGCCTGCGGTGTTTGCTCTGGCAACCCGTATTACAGTGTTAGATTATGGGCGTGTTATTGCCACCGGCGATGTTGAAAGCATTCGTAATAACCCCGAGGTGCAAACAGCTTATTTAGGAGTAGCGCCATGACTCAAGCCCTGCTCACGGTATCAAATTTGTCAGCCCATTATGGTGTCTCTCAAGCCCTTTTTGATGTCAATTTGACAGTTCATTCAGGCCAGGCTGTGGCCCTTATGGGCCGCAATGGTATGGGCAAAACCACTACTGTAAACGCCATATGTGGGCTTATGGCCTCAACTTCTGGCGCCATTATTTTCAATGGCCAGTCCTGTTTAGAACTGCCTAGTTACAAGGTTGCGCGCTTAGGCTTAGGATTAGTGCCAGAGGGCCGCAGGTGCTTTGCAAATTTAACAGTACGGGAAAACCTGTTAATGGCAGCCAGGCCAGGCGAATGGGATTTAGCTAAAATCTGTGGCTTGTTGCCTCGTTTACATGAGCGCCTCAACCAGTATGCCAATACTTTGTCAGGTGGAGAGCAACAAATGCTGGCCATCGGCAGAGCATTACTTACTAACCCAAAACTGCTGATTTTAGATGAGGCGACAGAAGGTTTGGCACCCGTGATAAAACAAGAAATTTGGCGCATTGTAGCAACTTTGAAACAGGCGGGTCAGGCAATTTTATTAATCGATAAATCTTTAGCAGAGCTATTGCCCATTACTGACGCCTGCGTTTTATTAGAGCGCGGCACAACCGTATGGCAAGGCCTGCCCAGCAGCTTAGACGCCAACCTTAGACACCGCTATTTAGGGATATAAACATGCCTTCATTTGAATTTAAGCACCCAGTTTTATTTCAGCACTGTGACCCTGCAGGTATGGTTTTTTACCCGCGTTATTTTGAAATGGTTAATGCCTGTGTTGAAACATGGTTTGCTGACAAGCTGCTAGTGTCATTTAAACGGCTGCACCTTGAATTAGGCTTAAGTGTACCTACCGTATCTACCCAAACGAACTTTTGTGCGCCAAGTCGCCTGGGCGACTTACTAGTATTTCAGCTACACGTAGAAAAACTTGGTAGCACCAGCCTACGTTTAAAGATTAACGTCACCTGCGATGGCCAGCTTCGGCTCACTAACGACACCACTTTGGTACTTATCGAACAACACACTGGCAGCCCATCCCTTTGGCTTAAACACCCTGAGTTTGCCAGCCTGACTCACACTTTTTAACAAGGAAATATCATGCAATTACTGAACCCACCACACTGGAAAGAACCTAAAGGCTACTCCAATGGTATTGTTGCTCAAGGCAAGCAAATTTTTGTGGGTGGCCAAATAGGATGGAATAAAGACCAAGTATTTGAATCCACCAACTTTGTCGGCCAGTGCGAACAGGCACTTATCAACATCGTTGAAGTGCTTGCACAAGCTGATGCAAAACCAGAGCATCTGGTACGATTAACGTGGTACGTGATAGACAAAACAGTTTATCTGCAACAGCAGCAGGCTCTAGGAAAGGTATACCGAAAAGTTATTGGTCGCCATTTTCCAGCCATGACAATGGTGCAGGTAGCAGACCTTATTGAGGACCAAGCCCTCGTCGAAATTGAAGCAACGGCAGTTATAGACTAGACCAACACATAAACGGCAGGCCTTTTCACTTTTTGTTATTAGCCTTTTAATGAGCTCAAATCACTAAAATACTTCTGTAATGCTGGGGCAAAATAAATCATTTCTTTATACGCTGCTACGGCTTTGGGCATCGCGTCTATTGCTATTTTTAGTTGCGTTAATGCATGAGGTACCTGTGTTAGGCTGATCATTGGGTAGACGTAAACCCTTATGGTAAAAGCAATGGCATGAGTTTGGGGCAACCGCGTAAGCGTTTGCCGTTCGCAGCGATAGTATAGAGGGGTGTTTGCTGCATGAATGATCTTATCGCCAGGAAGTTGTGCCAATTGTGTATTCGCCTGAAGTGACCAGTTAAATCGTTGAACTGGCTTTCCTACTGTAAGGTGATCAAAAAATCGATCTATTTTAGGCGTTAACTTTTCATGAAGGGTAGGCACTGGGTCATGGATGGTGGCCATAGGCTGGCCTATTTTTTCTGACAAATGCCAGTTACTTGGGCTGCATAGGCTGGCTGCCGTGAGGCAATAATTGCCATCTAGTTTCTCCATAATGAGTAAATCATCTGCTATCCATAGCGACGCTTGCCATAAAGGATGGGTACCCGCTGCAGCCAACTCAATGCCATTAGGCAAATAGCTTAGGCCGCCTGTCATATTGCAGTATAGTTGACTATGCTGATTTAGCAGATGTCGCTTTAGCTCAATAGCAAGTTCTTGTTGGGCTGCATGGGCGCTGGGTAATGCATCAAATATGTGCTGTTGCTGTAACTCCCTTAACCTCAGCTTATGTGCCAAATAACGAGGGTAGTCTTCGTCTGGCTCAATCCAATGACGTGGATCTAACGAATTCATCCCCATAGAAATGGCATCTTTATGCTGCATATGTGGCAGGTATTTAGGCAGCTTAGTGGCAATATTAATCATTAGTTTGGCGCGAACTCGCTACCTCTTCAACTCGAGTTATGAGCAGGTCTATTTTCTTTTCTAGCATTTTATTATGATTTAAAATATCACTATTTTGTTGGCGCAACTCGCGATTTTTAACATTAGTGTCGGCAAATCCAAGCATGCGTTCAGCGATTAGCGCACCAATAAAGCCTACCAATCCCACACCCACATAAAACATTAAAGCCACTACCATGCGTCCACCAAAAGTGACTGGGAAATGGTCACCAAAACCAATCGTGCTGGCACTCATTTGTAACGTCCAAAACGCATCGACGTAGGAATTTATATTACTGTTTAGTGCACCTTTTTCAAAGTGTAATAACGCCAATGCAAATAGAGCAATCACACTATACAGTAGGCATACACCAGCAGCGCCTAAAGCTAAAAGGCTATAATTACGAATGCCATACTGGTCAGTTTTATAGATGTATTTTTGCATTACAAGCGTCCCTATATTGAGGCCTCAGCAACCATACGAGCAGCAACAAAATCTTCAATGGACGCGCCTACAGACTTAAACAACGTGATACTTTGATTAAGTCTCTTGTAGGTCATACCACTAAGTTGATGCAAGTCGCCCTGAATATTGGCCATGTCAAAGTAGCCTTCCTGTGCAGCCTGCAATAAGTCTCCAGCCTCTCCATGGGCGCCCGCATAGGTATCCACAAAAACGAGGCTTTTGGCTACTAATTCACTATCGGTTTCACGCAAGTCTGAGCGGTATGCACCGACAAGATCAATGTGGGTGTTCGGCTTAACCCACACACCTTTTACTAGGGCTTTACTAGACAGGGTGCAACAGCTTATAACGTCAGCTTGGCCGCAGGCCTGTGCCAGATCATTAACCGCTTGAGCATTGTCTAGCTGGCTTGCAACTGCTGCGGCTTTAATCTGATCTCGGCCCCAAATTAATACGTTATTAATTGAGGGCCGCACACTCATGTGGGCGTGGGCCAATTCTAATGACAGCCGCCCTGTACCGACAATAAGTAGCGTTTTTGCATCTTTGGGGGCTAGGTAACGCGCCGCCAGAGCTGATGCTGCTGCGGTTCTTCGTGCAGTGAGTGTTGCACCATCAATTAAGGTAGACCAAGCCCCCGTTTCAGCGTCAGCAACTAACACTTGAGCCTGAATAGCAGCAAGGCTTCGAGCACTGTTACTGGGCACCACATTAACCAACTTTACGACAACACCCGCATCCTTTGCCCAAGAAGGCATGATGAGCAAGGTACGATCTGCCTGGGGTGAGTGCTGATGGTCTGCAGGTTCGGGCACTGAATAATGTAATCTTGGTGGCGCAGTGGCTGCACCGTCACCTTTACTAAAGGCATCATGCAGCGCATCAATGAGTGCTGGGTATGGCAGCAGCTGTGCAGTAGTTGGCCCATCAATTACGCGCATAATACTAGCTTTCCAGTTCGTCGATAGCCCAGTCTAACGCTGGCTGATACCAACCTGTGAGGGTAGCTTGAAGCTGCCTTAAGGAGTGAATCAGTTGTGTTTTGTCGGCCATAGAAAAGTTAATGTGGCCAACCTTGCGAACAGGCCTTACTTCTTTGCCATACCAAAACACTTCAGCACCAGGCAAGGCCAACCACGCTAAATTATAATCAATACCAATAAGGTTAATCATCACACTGTTATGCTTGATAAGGGCAGGCGCCAGTGGCAAATCTGCCGTTGCTCGAACATGGTATTCAAACTGGCTAATACTTGCACCTGATTGAGTCCAATGGCCACTGTTGTGTACTCTTGGCGCCAGCTCGTTAATAAGTAGGTGCTCACCCAATCTGAACAACTCCATGGCCATAACGCCCACATAATTAAGCTCATCCATTACTTTACCGAGCATGAATTCGGCTGAACTTTGGAGGTTAGTTAAGCGCTCTAGAGGTGCCAAAGTAACAGTTAATATGCCATCTTGATGTCGGTTTAGCGCCAAGGGGTAGTAGTGGCACTCACCCGCTCTATTGCGCACACCAACAATGGACACCTCTTCGTCAAAGGCAATCGCTTGTTCGGCAATCACCTTATTGTGCCATCCTTGAGGAATAGCGCTACCCTGCTGCGCCACCAGCCAATGCTGACCACGTCCGTCAAATCCACCAGTGCGCTGTTTAAGTAATACTCTATCACCATATTGCTCATGCAGGCTGGCAGCCGTATGTTGATCTTCTACTAAGGCCCAAGGCGCAGTGGCCAATTTCAAACGGTCCAACAGCTGCTTTTGCGTAACACGATCGGCTACTAAACCAAATACATCTTGGTTTACAAAGTTGGCGTGGGCAGCAAGCTGATCGGTGGCCACAGTCGATGGCCACTGTTCACGCTCTGCGGTAATTACATCGTCATCTTCCAGGGGAAGGATAGCATCTAGTTCAATGTCTACCGGGCGCAAATCTACCCCTAACGGTTGAGCGGCATGTTTGAGCATGGCACCTAACTGACCCGCGCCCAACACCCACACACGTTTTATTGCTGGTTTCATAACGCTTGAGTTAACCTTCCCTTGGATCGGGATTATCTAATATAGTTTGTGTTTGTTCGGTACGAAAATCTTCAATCCGTTGGGCTAATTTAGGATCTTGATTTGCTAATATTTGGCTAGCCAGCAACCCTGCATTAAAGGCACCAGCACCACCAATGGCCATACTTCCTACAGCTACACCACGGGGCATTTGCACAATTGAGTAAAGGCTATCAACGCCACTTAAGGCTTTACTTTGCACAGGCACACCCAGCACGGGCAAACGTGTCTTAGAGGCCACCATTCCAGGCAAATGGGCTGCACCTCCCGCACCTGCAATAATCACCTGAATACCACGACCTGCAGCTGCAGAAGAAAATGCCATGAGTTTGTCTGGCGTGCGGTGAGCAGACACTACTTCTACTTCGTAACTTACACCCAAACGATCCATAATTTGTGTGGCTTCTTGCATACATGGCCAGTCGCTCTTGGACCCCATGATAACGGCAACTTTTGCGCCCATTGGTTTTTCTCCAAAAAATGAAGTGTAAATTTTACCACAAGGCCCCATAAGGCTAAAGAATGCTAAGTAAAACTAACCTATTTACTGCTAAATTTGTTAAATTGTGGCCATGAAAATACCTTTAAACGAAATACACAAAAAAATTCTAGCTAGTAAACACTGGATTTTTGATATGGATGGCACCTTAACCATAGGTGTTCACGACTTTGACATGATGAGAAGTGAACTTGGTTTAGCACCAGACCAAGGCATCTTAGAAGCTGTGCAAGCGATGTCCCCTGAGGAAGCTGCACCCATGTGGGAGAAAATTGATGCAATGGAATATTACTTTGCCAGTTTAGCTAAACCCATGCCCGGTGCATTTGAACTTTTAGAGCACCTGCAGAAAAAAGGTGTCAACTTAGGCATATTAACGCGTAATGTAATGCCTGCGGCCTTACACACACTTAAAACCTGTAATTTAATTCACTTTTTTACGCCTACAGACATTTTAGATCGAGCTTCTTGCGAGCCAAAGCCTCACCCAGCTGGAATATCTTTATTATTGGATCGGTGGGGTGCCAAAACCACCGATAGTGTAATGGTTGGCGACTATTTATTTGACCTAGAAGCAGGCAGAGCTGCAAAGGTAGCTACGGTGCATATCAACACCGAGGCGCAGTACCCATGGCCACATATGACCGATTGGGGCATTGGCCACTTAAACCAGCTGATAGATTAAAGTGGCTTGATTTAAGGTTAGGACTGCCTGCGGGTGTAGGACGGTGTGACTTCAAAATACTGCCGGTAGCATTTACTGAAATGTGGGTATGACACAAAACCACAGGCCAGCGATATATCACTCATACTCAGATGAGTTTGTGTGAGCAGTTGATGGCATCGTTTTAGGCGCAGCTCCAAATAATAACGTGTGGGGGTGCTGCCTAAATAACGCTGAAACTGACGTTCTATTTGCCGCCTTGTAATGCCAACTAACGAAGCAATTTCTTCTGCTGACAACATTTCTTCCATGTTGTTTTCCATCAATCCAATAATATCTTGAAGATTTTTTGGCAATTGAGTGTCAGCCTGATCACTCAGAAAGGCTGGCTCACCCGCATCATTAATGCGGTCACACGTAAGGATGTCGCAGATACCTCGCACAAAAGGCTTGCCTCTGGCCTCTAATATGATTTCAAGCATCATGTCCAAAGCACTATTACCACCAGCGCAACTAAAACATTGTTTATCAATAATATAGGCTCTATCTTTTAAGTCTATATTGGCAAAGCTCTCCCTAAAACTCGCTCTATTCTCTCGATGAATTGCACAGGTTTTACCATCAATAACGCCTGCATTTGCCAAGGCAAATAAGCCATTCCACAAAGACCCTAATGCCTTTTTTCTTAAGCCAGGTTGACGCAAAAATTTAATTAATTGAGGGGGGGTTTCCAACTCTACTCGAAAACCACCACACACCACAAAAGCGTCTATATGGTCTAGATTAAGTTCCCCTAACGACTGGTCAGCCATGGCGGCAAACCCCAGGTCACTGCACACAGATGCCCCATCTAAACTCACTAAGCGAAAGGTGTATAGTTCTTCTTCACTGAGCAAATTAGCTGTCCGCAAGGCGTCTAAAGCAGAGGTGAGCGCCACCATAGAAAAATTTTCTTGTAACAAGAAGGAGAAGTTGCGTAGCTCCCCAGGCAGTTTATTAGTCACCGGGGTGTTCACCGGCTCTAAAGGAAACACATTTAATTGCGCTTTTGGTTTTATTGGCTCATTCATAAGTAAATTATATCACCGAATTTGAAGAGGGTCAGTGCAACAAAGAACAGCGGCGAGATGACTTGTAAGTCTTACTGCTTAGCAATGCTATTCATGCCAGAATAGCATTATCAGTTTATGCATAGGCTTTATTTATGAATTTCACCGGTACTGAAAAATACGTTGCTACTAAAGACTTACAAATGGCAGTCAACGCTGCGGTCATATTACAGCGTCCTTTGCTGATTAAAGGAGAACCTGGCACAGGCAAAACTCTGCTTGCAGAAGAAGTGGCTTCTGCATTAGGCATGCCACTGATGCAATGGCATGTAAAGTCTACCACTAAGGCACAACAGGGCCTATACGAATACGATGCCGTATCGCGTTTGCGTGATTCTCAACTGGGCAGCGATCAGGTTCATGATATAGGGAACTACATTAAAAAAGGCAAGCTATGGCAAGCCTTCGATGCCGATGAGCGTGTGGTATTGCTGATTGATGAAATAGACAAGGCAGACATTGAGTTTCCAAATGACCTTTTGGTAGAGCTGGACAAAATGGAATTTCATGTATATGAAACAGGGCAGAGGGTTCAAGCCAGGCATCGCCCAGTGGTGATTATTACGAGTAACAATGAAAAGGAATTACCAGACGCCTTTTTACGCCGCTGCTTTTTTCATTATATTAATTTTCCAGACAAGCACACCATGAAAGCCATTGTTGATGTGCACTACCCAGGCATTAGCAAAGCCCTCGTTGCTGAGGCCATGCAAATGTTTTTTGACGTGCGGGACATCCCTGGGCTCAAAAAGAAACCCTCAACATCTGAATTAATTGATTGGCTTAAGCTGCTTATGGCGGATGAAATTCCTGAAGATTTATTAGCCAACCGTGACCCAACCAAAGCCATCCCACCACTTTATGGTGCTTTATTAAAAAATGAACAAGATGTTCAACTTCTTGAGCGGCTAGCTTTTATGGCCCGCAGGGAGCAGCGTTAATTTATTATGTTGGTTAACTTTTTTTACACTCTAAAGCGTGCTGAAATTCCTGTTTCCATCAAAGAATACTTGATGCTGCTGGAGGCGCTTCAGTGCCATCTTGCTTTTGCAGACATGGACGATTTTTATCACCTTGCCCGTATTTGTTTAGTTAAAGATGAAGCCAACTTCGACAAATTCGACCGCGTATTTGGCGCTTATTTTAAGCAGTTAAAAAGCTTAGAAGATGTGCTTAACGCCCTCATTCCAGATGAATGGTTGCGCTCAGAGTTTATGAAGCAGTTAAGTGATGAAGAAAAAGCTAAGATTAAGTCTTTAGGCGGCTTAGAGGAGCTGTTAAACACCTTTAAAGAACGGCTTAAAGAACAGGAAAAGCGCCACCAAGGCGGCAGTAAGTGGATCGGTACTGGCGGCACGTCGCCATTTGGGCACAGCGGCTATCACCCAGAAGGCATCCGTGTAGGGGGCGATAGCCAAAACAAGAGTGCTGCAAAGGTATGGGAAAAACGTCAGTTTAAAGACCTTGATGACAGCGTTGTGTTAGGCACGCGTAACATTAAAGTAGCACTGAGAAAATTACGCCAATTTGCTCGCACTGGCGCCGCTGAAGAGCTGGATTTAGACCACACCATTAGTGCTACAGCCAAAAATGCAGGCATGTTGGACCTAAAACTGGTTCCTGAGCGCCACAATGCTGTAAAAGTGTTGCTCATGCTCGATGTAGGAGGATCGATGGACCCTTACATCCAAGTGTGCGAGGAATTATTTGCTGCTTGCCGAACTGAGTTTAAGCATTTAGAACAATTTTACTTTCATAACTTTGTCTATGAAAGCCTTTGGCGCAACAACATGCGCAGACAAAACGAACGAACATCTATATACGACATCATTCATACCTACGGGCGGGATTACAGAGTTATTTTTGTGGGTGATGCGTCTATGTCACCCTATGAAATTAGCAGCCCTTACGGTAGTGTAGAACATATGAACCCCGAACCTGGCCACGCTTGGATGCAACGTCTTACCACCCATTTTGACAAGGTGGCATGGCTTAACCCCGTTGCAGAGGACCATTGGCGCTACACTCAATCTATCGGCCTTACGCATCAACTAATGGATGACAGAATGTACCCTATGACGCTAAATGGCCTTAGTGATGCTATAAAGGCACTGGCAAAGTGACCTACCCCTCAGGCGACAACCCCATCATCTGCACCTGCTTTGATATCCACCAAAATGCCGTTGAAGCAGCCATTACACAGGGCCACGATGACTTTCGTAAATTACGCGAGGTGCTTGGAGTGGCTGGGGATTGTGGCAATTGCCACAGGCCTATTAACAAACTACTTAAAGCCCACCGCATTATGAATGCACCCACCAAGGAGACTCCTTTGAGACGTAGATTCCCCATGCCATGGCAACATATGAGCGCTGCAAAATTGGAGCAGGAATACTCTCCAAGCTCGTGTGTTGATGACATCATGGTGTATCTCAATGATTACACCAACTACTCTAAAAAGGCTCAAAATAATCTGAGTTATCAAAGTAACCTTGCCTATAGTGACACTATGGGTGAAGTGCTCGATTACTTTCCTGCTGCAACTGGTGGCCCTTTGGTGGTTTATATTCATGGCGGCTATTGGCAAAAATTGAGCAAGGATGATTCTTGCCTGATGGCCCCAGGCGCACTAGAACAAGGTATAAATTTAGCAGTAATTGATTATACCCTTGCACCAGAGGCCACTATTAATCATATGATTGCCCAGTGCTGCCGGGCCATAGCATGGCTTATTACACAGAGTCAGAAGCTTGGCTTTGATTGCAGCAAAGTCATTATTGCAGGCAGCTCGGCAGGTGGGCACTTGTGCGCATCGGTGTTGCAAGCTGCGCAACAAAGCCTGCATGGCCTTAGCCCGCAAGCCATCTCTGGGGCAGTGTTACTCAGTGGCGTGTATGACCTTCGCCCTTTAGTTAATACCTACATCAACGAACCATTAAACCTGACGACCCAAAGTGCAACAGAACTAAGCCCTGGCCTGTATAGCAACCAAGGGTTGCCACCTTGCATCCTTGCCTATGGCAGCAACGAAACCCAAGAGTTTAAGCGCCAAAGCGAAGAGTACCACCAGCAATTACTGAGCGATGGCGTAAAAAGCCAGTGCTTTGAAGTGGCAGGCCGTAATCATTTTGACATTGTGTTTGACCTGGCCATTAAAAGTGCTAGCGTTAATCAACATCTTCATTATTTAATAACTCAACTTAACACGCAAGATTAGCCCCTGGGTGCCATCCAGAGATGCATAAGCAGTGTTGTTTTTTGCAGCAATCACACTGTAGCTTAGGCTGCTTTGCCATAGGTCTGTGGGTGCCCATGCAACTGTCCCAGTAAGCGCTCTCAGGGCAGCGTTAGGGGTGCCAACTTGAGTGAGAGACCAGCTGTATTGGTCATTATTAAAGTGATCATTCACACTTAAGCTATAGGTTAAATCTGTTCGATTACTCGCTACTGGCGCTGCCGCAGGGGTGATGTAGCTGGCTTTATAATTAAGCCAATGCTGCGCTGTTAGATTAGCATTCCACTGCCTATCACCACGATTGAGCTCTATACCTACAGCAGTATCTATACGGTTATCTGACGTTAGGCCAGTGTAGCCGAGGTTGTGCTCTAAACCCCGTTTGTAGGCAAGGTCAAATTTAATCAAGTCATCATCAATGGCTTTATTCCAGCTGTAACCAATCAGTTGGTAGGGTTTTGCCGACGCTGTCGTTGTGGCTAAGTTAAGTATTGGGCTATTGGGTACCATTCGCCCTGCATAAATAGCCCAATCACTACCTGCCCCTGTATAACCATACTTAGCACCCCACTCTTTGGCTACACTAGTGGTTAACTGTATACCAGGCAGTGGAGTTACACTTGGATCTAAACCCACAAACCAAGATGCTTGCGCTGATGGCATATAATAACGACCGCTTACCAGCCATTGTGGCGTTAATGACATTAGGCTACTGGTGAGACTAGGTGCTGGATTTATCACATCCAACACCCCAGCCCCTTCTACTTCACCCCAGCTTAGTATATAGCTGCCCAGCTTAACACTGGTTTTGGCCAAGCTGTAATGCAATACTAGCCGCTCAATTCCCAGTAGACTAAAGTCACCTTTGGCAGGTTTTTGGGTATCACCTTGCCAATACTGTGTGGCCTTTAGTTCTAGTTCTGCATAGATTAAGAGGCCCAGTGGTGCCTCACTTGATAAGCGCAAATCTGTAAAGTGGTCGGTGCGTTTATAGCCAGCTTTAGGGCTAACTGCCAAGGTATATTCAACACTTACCTGCACAGGTTTATCTGTTACTAGATTAACGCTGCTTGCCAGGAA
The DNA here is from genome assembly GCA_002312935.1 of Oceanospirillaceae bacterium UBA1126. Classification (GTDB taxonomy): domain Bacteria; phylum Pseudomonadota; class Gammaproteobacteria; order Pseudomonadales; family Balneatricaceae; genus Njordibacter. The sequence continues at coordinate 14,486 of DCAT01000054.1, forward strand.
AGTCTCATCGGTAAATAAGTAATCACTAGCGTCAACATCTTCACTCAGCAGATCATCACTGGCATAAGCTGGCATACCAGCAAACAAAGCCATAACCCACCAGACCAATAGCTTTTTAACCCCTTTAACGGCCATATTTATTGCGCCTGCTGCCTAAGTTTTTGCAAGTACCTTTGCCTAAACACTTGGTCAGTAAGCGCGCGCTGGGTTAAAAACCGCTCATCAATATCAAGCCCAAAGCTTATCGCTTTTATGTTCATGTTGGTTAAGCGTTGGCTTACTAAATTTTTGAAGGTGATGCTTCTTGCTAACCAAATGCCATTAACCTGCTCAACCTTAGCCACCGATACCTGTTTAATGGCATTACCGTGCTTGTCAAACATTTGCATTTTTAGGCTTAAAAAACGTTCAGTATCAATCCATGTTCTTACTTTGCCATAACGGGTGTGTTTTAAACGTTGGGGGGTAGGCACAGATTCAATCACTGCAACAGGACGGCCTTTATAGCTTCCCCGCTGCAAAACTTTATACGTATAATCGTCTAACTTGCCCGTTTCTTGGTCTTCCGTACTTATTTCCGAACCAAACAAGCTAGTGGGTTCAGTCTGCTCATCATTGTTGCCAGAAGCAATGCGCTTTACCTTACCCAATGCTGACAAATACAGCCAAGTTTCATTATCTTTACTAGTTGCATCATAGGTATAGGTCAACATACCAATACCCCTTTCACTCGCAGGTTCCAGCAGAATAGCGATAGATTTACTATCTTTATTGTTGACACCTGTATTAATTTGGGCACTTTCTAATAGTTTAATGCGAGGTTTTTCTACACACTTAAGTTTGCCATTTTTAGTACCATATTTGCAGCTTGTAAGCTGCATTAGGTTGAACGATGAATCATTGGTTTGTAATTGGTTTTCATCCATTTTTTGCACCAACTCTTGGGCTGTCAATTCTGCTTGGGCAGAGCTTATGACCAAAAAACCAAGGGCAAGGCGTACTATTTTGTTGAGCAATCGCATTATTTAGTGCCTTTAAATTGTAGATTATCTGTAACCTTCTGTTGACCAAATTTAGGTTTAAACACCATGATTAAAGCAGGGAAAAATAATAAGTCGCAAAATAAAGCCACAAAAATAGCTAACGACCCAAATGCGCCCACTTTGGCAAGACCCAAGTAATTACTAAAGCTAAGCATAAAAAAGCCACAGCCTAGCACTAGGCTGGTAAAGGTTACAGCTTGGCCTACTTCTTTAATGGTATCTACTAAAGCCAAACGCATATCACTGTGCTTAGCTAATGCCATACGATAGTGGGTGATAAAGTGAATGGTATCGTCTACAGCAATACCTATAATCAGTGGCGCAATCATTAAGGTATCGGTATCTAGAGGTATTTCCATCAACCCCATAAGACCAAAAGCTAAAGTGGCAGGTATCATATTTGGAATAATGGACATAAGGCCTGCTTGAACCGACCCTAAAGTAAGCACTAACAAACCCGAAATGATAACCATGGCAAGGGCTAAGCTTTTGAACTGATTATTGCTCATATCATCCATGAGTCTCATCATCATTGCCAAGGTGCCCGTAACATGAACATCCATGTTAGGGTATTGTTTTTTGTGAGCCACAAAGGCGTTCTCGATATCAATCTGCACCAATTCAAAAAATTCTGCATACTCGCTAGAACCTGCATTTCGAAGTTGCACACTGATGTGGCTCTGACTGTAATCATCATTCACCAGAGCGCGCCGCTCATCTGGGTTTGAGCTATTAAAGAGATACAGCAACTGAGACACTGCAAGGTTGTCATTAGGAATAGTTTTGTAACCATCACTACCATCTTGCATGATGGCATGAGTATCTTTGACCAAGTCGGCTAAAGAGTGAGTACGAATAATATGTTGGCTGTATTTTTTTTCTATTTTTCGCTGCAGGCGATCCATAGTCTGTAATACGTCAGCTTGAATTAAGGCATCAGACTGCTGCATATTGACCAAAATCTCTAAGCTGCCCGTACCCATCATATGCTCATCAACTACTGTATAGGCAGTTCGTAATGGTGAGCCTTCACGATACAGCTCAGCAATGTTTGAATCTACTTTCACCTGAGTTGCACCATACAAACACACCACAAATAAACCCACAAAAGAAAAATTAATTGTGTGTTTGTAGTGTTCCACAAAAGCTGGAATTTTATCCAACAGATCTTGCAACCAAATGCCACTTAGCAGCCACTGCAAGCCGCTGCGATGGACAACAAAACGCATTGGCCATAACAATAACCAAGTCAACTTAAGCAACTTAGTGATAGGCCACGCAAGGTAAGACAGCCACAGTAGCCAACCATGTTCTGGGGCAAATGACTTTTCTTTGGGCATGGGGTGCCATAAGTCCATTAACGCCGGTAGTAGGAAAATGGTATATAAAAACGCTAAAAAAACACCAGCAGCCGAAGTGACACCAAACATCACAAACTGCGCCATTCCTGTAATAGTTAATGCCCCCATGCCCGCCATGGTGGTAATGGTAGTAAGTAATATAGGTAACCCAGTTTTGCCATAAGCTTTTGATAGGGCAAGCTCATGGTCATGGCCATGTCGCCTAAAATACACATAGCTACTCATAACGTGTACGCAATCAGCCACGCCCACAGCAACAATCAACATCACTGTTAAACTAATTAGTGTGCTAGATTCTAAGCCTAACCATCCTAAGGTGCCGACAACGAACAAGGCACTAATACCGATAGCAATTTGTGGCCATAAGACCGCACTGGCAGAGTGAAACAATGTCCACAATAAGACATTAATGACCAGCACCATGCCCAATAGCAAAACCCCTGCCTGCATCAAGTCATCTACTGCAAGCTCAACCATGGAGGCATTGCCAATGGGGTAAAAATTAAACTGTTGTGCAAATTCTGGCTGTTTGTATAGCCGACTCACTGCCTCCATAAAGGAAAGGTAAAGCCCCGAGTCCATGTCTTCAAACCGCACACTAGTTTGGCTGGCTGTGGCGTCAAAGTTATTAGACAACTGGTCATCAAAATCTCCCACCAGGTCAAATTCGTCATCTGCCATTAAATTAATAGAGGGAGTTCCAAGGCTTTGAGCAACTGGAATTGCACCAAAATCTGTGGTCACCATAATAGCGCCATAACGATAGTTTTTAGAGAACAAAAATAGTGGCAGACTGCTTTGAGCCATGGCAATGGCCTTAACCTGCTCAGCTTCGGCTTCTGCCATAGCCAAATTTTGGATTAATCTGGGTGAACTTAAGGTATCTCCCTCATTCACTTGAATGCGAACATTAGTGAGTGATTGAACTCTCTTTATATGATCCAGTTTAGTGGCTAACTCAGGAGTGATGCCAGCTGCATCTAAGGTGCCTTGGGGAATGCCCTGCCTATTGCTTAGGCTGCGTGTGAGTTGGTCAACCAAACGTAACGAAGCCGCAGAGAAAACATCTCCATCTTTAGCTTCATACACAATAAATAGTCCATCATCACTACCAAATTGATCACGGAATTCATCCAGACTTCGCAATACTGGATCGTCTTCGTTAAACCATGAGTCTACCGTGACATCAATAACAAACTTAGTGCTGCCAAACGCCATAAATAGGGTGGTGACTAGGGCAAAAATAATGATGCTCCAGCGCCAAGGTCTTAGCCTGTCTGGCAGACGTTCAAAATAGTCACTTGTGGCTAACAAAATATTTTTCAAATAAACTCCAAATAATACATCAGGTTTAAGTATATGAATTTTATCAAAAGCAAACAATGTGTAACTTTTGTACTAGGCTTTAATAATGACAAAAAGGAATTTACTAATCAGTGTTTTTATGGCCCTGACATGGCTCAGCGCGTGTAGTTTTGATGCCAAAATTAAGCCAAAGCAACAGCAATTAGCTGCCAATATCTATGCCCAGTTGGCGCTGGGTTACATGGAAAGTGGGCACCTCACACTGGCTGAGCAACGTTTAAATAAAGCGATAGCATTGATGCCCAACGGACCGCTTACCCTTAAAGCCACAAAGCAATGGCAGTTGATGCAACTAACTCGGCCCTAGGTAGGGATAATAAAGGTAATAGAAAGGTAAAATGCTGTTTTCATAGTCTGGCTTGGTTATACTTGTATGATGTATCGTTAAGTTGATCTGTTAAAAGGACATTACGCCATGGTGAATCAATCTATTAAAGCCGCAAGTTTAGTGCTTGGGCTGGTATTTATAAGTGCTTGCAGCTTACCTGCTACCACTATACCAACCACTGACGGTGCAACCTTAGCCGGTAATAGCCCGGCTGTTGCTAATTCGTATGCCGACATCCCTATTTCTGCTAATGATCAATTAGCTGTGGACAAGTCTTTGCTACTGAATACTGGGGAACAATGGATTGGTCGCGCTGTGTTGAAATCTAAGTTAGATACGGTACAGGCTTTTGAGTATTATATGGCTAACATGCCTAGCCAAGGTTGGATTAACATCACGTCTGTTCAGTCTGAAACATCGGTGCTTACATACGAAAAAGGCAACCGTGTGGCCACGATTCAAATTAAACGAGGTACTTTGAGCGGCAGCCAAATTTCAGTGACTGTTTCACCTCGGGACGCTACTGCTCAGTAAATCAATCAAAAAGACTACGTGCGCTATCTAGCGCACGTATTAAGTCTGGGTGCGCACTTTGTTCACTGCACTTAACCAACCATTGTACAAATGATCTCGAGTTGACTTTGGCATAGTGGCCGTAAAACTGCGGTCGCACTGCCACATTTCACTAAGTTCTTCTAGTGAATCATACACCTTGGCCTGCAGCCCGGCTAAATAAGCCACGCCTAGAGCACTACTTTCTACACAGGTAGGCCGAGAGACCTTTGCGTCTAGCACATTGGACAAATGGGACAAAAACCAATTATTCACTACCATGCCTCCATCCACTCTTAACGTATCTAAGCGCACGCCATCTTTTTCCATAGCTTTTTGTAGGTCTTTGGTCTGATAACAAACAGACTGCACACCTGCGCTCACGATCTCTTCAATACCCGTATCACGGGTTAATCCAAAAATCGCACCACGAGCCAGTGGGTCCCAGTATGGCGCACCTAGGCCAGTAAATGCGGGCACCATGTAAACCCCATGGTCAGCCGTGACAGCCGCGGCCAAGGGTTCTACCTCGCTGGCACTACTAATTATTTTCAACCCATCTCTTAGCCACTGAATAGCTGCACCAGCGACAAAAATACTTCCCTCTAGGGCATATACTGGCTTACCGTTAAGGCGGTACGCCATCGTAGTTAATAGCCGGCTTGCTGATTGGAGAGGCTTATCGCCTGTATTAAGCATTAAAAAACACCCCGTACCATAGGTGCTCTTGGCCATTCCAGGTTTAAAACAAGCTTGCCCGAATAGGGCAGCATGTTGGTCTCCAGCTACGGCATAAATAGGCAGTTGGTGACCAAGAACGGTTTCTTCTATGAAGCCGAAATTGTCCGCACTATCTTTAACCGCTGGCAACATAGCTTGAGGTATATTAAAGAGTTCCAGCAGGCCTTGGTCCCACATTTGAGTATGGATGTTAAACAGCAAGGTACGCGACGCATTGGTTGCATCTGTGGCATGGATCTGGCCACCGCTTAAGTGCCACATGAGGTAACTGTCAACCGTCCCAAACAACAACTCACCTTGTTCGGCACGCGCACGAGCACCCTCTACATGATCTAAGATCCAGCTCAATTTGGTCGCTGAGAAATAAGGATCTAACAGCAAGCCTGTGAGAGAGGTGACTGTCGTTTCATGCCCTTCTTGTTTTAACTTGTCGCACATTACCGCAGTACGGCGGTCTTGCCATACTATGGCAGGATAGATAGCTTCGCCAGTAGACTTATCCCACACTAAGGTGGTTTCACGCTGATTAGTGATACCTATGCCAGCAATTTGCTGAGCCTTTAAGCCACTATCTGCAAGGCTTTTACGGCAGGCCTGAACGACAGTGTCTAAAAGGTCTTGTGGGTGATGCTCAACCCAGCCATTGTCAGGGTAATGCTGTTCAAATTCGTACTGTGCTGAACTAATTACAGTGCCATCTGCAGCAAAAATGATACACCGAGAACTGGTAGTTCCTTGATCAATAGTGAGGATGTAAGCGTCATTTTTCAATGTTTGTCTACCGAAGATCCGATGTTAAAAATACCTAATTCGTCCCACAGATGGTCTACACGCTGCTTCACAGACTCGTCCATAGTAATAGTACGCCCCCATTCACGGGTGGTTTCACCTTCCCATTTATGGGTGGCGTCCATACCCATTTTAGAGCCTAAGCCAGAAACAGGTGAAGCAAAGTCTAAGTAATCAATCGGGGTGTTTTCTACTAGCAAAGTGTCTCGTGCTGGATCCATCCGGGTGGTCATTGCCCAGATCACGTCTTTCCAATCTCTGGCGTTGATGTCATCATCCGTAACGATAACAAACTTAGTGTACATAAATTGGCGTAAAAAAGACCACACACCCATCATCACACGCTTGGCATGACCTGGGTACTGCTTCTTCATGGTCACTATAGCCATACGATAAGAGCAGCCCTCTGGTGGTAGGTAAAAATCAGTAATTTCTGGAAATTGCTTTTGTAACAGTGGTATAAACACTTCGTTAAGAGCAACACCCAACACCGCCGGCTCATCTGGTGGACGTCCAGTAAAGGTACTGTGATAAATAGGGTCTTTTCGGTGAGTAATACAGGTTACAGTGAACACTGGGAAGCTGTCGACTTCGTTGTAATAGCCTGTATGATCACCAAAGGGACCCTCGTCTGCCATATCATCTGGAGCAATATGGCCTTCTAAGATGTACTCAGCACTGGCTGGCACTTGCAGGTCATTGGTTAGGCAAGTGGCCACTTCCGTTTTACTGCCACGTAACAGGCCAGCAAAGGCATATTCACTCAGAGTGTCTGGCACAGGCGTTACTGCACCTAAAATGGTGGCCGGGTCTGCTCCCAGGGCTACAGAGATAGGAAAGTTTTCACCCGGATGAGCAATTTTCCATTCACGAAAATCCAAAGCACCACCACGGTGAGATAGCCAGCGCATGATTAAACGATTTTTGCCAATCACTTGTTGTCGATATATGCCGAGGTTTTGACGTTTTTTGCTGGGCCCACGGGTAATAACCAAAGGCCATGTAATGAGTGGGCCTGCGTCGTCTGGCCAACAGGTTTGGATAGGCAGCTTACTAAGGTCTACTTCGTCGCCCATCATGACATATTGTTGGCATGGTGGCTTTTTAATGAGCTTAGGGCCCATGTTCAGCACTTGCTTATAAAGAGGTAGCTTGCCTAAGGCGTCTTTGAATCCTTTAGGGGGTTCTGGTTCTTTTAAAGAGGCAAGAAGGTGGCCTACATCACGCAGGCTTTCTACACTTTCGGCACCCATGCCTAGGGCCACTCGCTTGGGCGTGCCGAACAGGTTAGCCAATACTGGGGTGTCATAACCTTTTGGGTTTTCAAATAATAAGGCTGGACCTCCTGCGCGCAAGGTGCGGTCGCAGATTTCGGTCATCTCAAGGTATGGATCTACCTCTGTGGTAATGCGCTTAAGTTCACCTTGAGCTTCTAAACTCGCAATGAAGTCGCGTAGATCTTTGTATTTCATACTCATAACCTACGCGGTCTCCAATATATCAGGCAGTTACTTTCGCTTCATTGACATGAAGAACTCTTCGTTGGTTTTGGCGCCTTTAAGCTTATCCAATAAAAACTCAGTCGCTTGACCGTCTTCCATTGGATCTAACAACTTACGCAGAATCCACATCCGCTGCAACTCATCATCACGGGTTAACAACTCTTCACGGCGGGTTGATGACTTTCGAATATTGATCGCAGGGAAAACGCGACGTTCTGCAATTTTACGATCTAAATGAACTTCTGAGTTACCTGTGCCCTTAAATTCTTCAAAGATGACTTCGTCCATCTTAGAGCCAGTTTCAGTTAATGCAGTAGCGATAATAGTTAAGCTACCACCCTCTTCAATATTGCGCGCAGCACCAAAAAAACGCTTAGGGCGTTCTAGAGCATGGGCGTCAACACCACCAGTTAACACCTTGCCAGAAGAAGGAATAACAGTGTTATAAGCACGGGCCAAACGGGTGATCGAATCTAATAAGATAATCACATCTTTTTTGTGCTCTACCAAACGCTTGGCTTTTTCTACGACCATTTCGGCAACCTGAACATGGCGTGAAGGCGGCTCATCAAAAGTACTGGCAACTACTTCGCCACGCACTGAGCGCTTCATGTCTGTCACCTCTTCTGGTCGTTCATCGATCAGTAATACAATTAAATGACAATCTGGGTTGTTGCGGGTAATGGAGTGAGCGATGTTTTGCAACATCAAGGTTTTACCAGCTTTGGGTGGAGATACAATTAAAGCTCTCTGCCCTTTGCCCATTGGCGCCGTTAGGTCAATTATTCGAGCGGTTAAATCTTCACTAGACCCGTTACCAAGTTCCATGGTTAAGCGTTCTGTGGGGAACAAAGGTGTTAGGTTTTCGAACAACACCTTATGTTTAGCTTGCTCTGGTGGCCCGTAATTAATGCTACTAACTTTAAGTAGAGCAAAATAACGTTCACCGTCTTTAGGCGGGCGGATTTTGCCATCTATGCTGTCGCCTGTGCGCAGACTAAAGCGGCGAATCTGACTTGGTGACACATAAATGTCGTCAGGCCCAGCTAAATAAGAAGCATCTGCCGAGCGTAAAAAGCCAAAGCCATCTTGTAAAATTTCTAATACACCTTGGCCAAAAATATCTTCGCCACTCTTGGCGTGGCGTTTAAGAATACTAAAGATGCATTCTTGTTTACGAGATCGGGCAACATTATCGAGTCCCATGCCTTGGGCAATCTCGACGAGTTCAGGCATTGTCTTTGTTTTTAATTCAGTAAGATTCATAGTTAGATAGGCGTCAGTGCGCGCTAGGGGGGAAAATAAAGTTAGTAGAGTGATAAGGCTAAGTTAGCCGGTAAAAATCGGGCCGATTAGACAGAAGGTCTTGCTGGAATGACCACAGTCTCCCCCAAGCTGGGTCAAGTGTCAATATTAAAATACACTCGCTAGTCGATAATGTTCTATCGCCGCATCAACATGACCCATTTTATGCTGCAACCTGGCCATTTCAGCGTGCGCTTCTTTACTGGCTTGCAAGGTTATACTGGCTTGTAAGTAATCTTGGGCTTTACCCCAAAGTTCCAAACGTCTACATAAGCGACCTAGTGTAAGCTGAAGCGCTGCACTATCCTTGGCATTAGCTTGCCAAGCCTCAGCCTTGTTTAAGCTTTTCTGCACATCTGTTAAAGGCAAGTGTGCATACTCAAGCACCAGCTCGTCCAACCACTGTAGTTTAAGGGTCTGCTCTATAAATACTTGTGTTGTCTTGGCAGTATCACCTTCAACACGAGCCATGGCCTTAGTGTAAGTAATAATACTTGGGCCGTGGCTGGTAATACTCTTTGGCGCTTTGCTCCACAAGGAGTGAAGCTGGTCTAGGCTACTTTTTGCTGCACTGCCATCTTGCCTTCTCGTTGCACTAAAAGCTCGCCCGTAGGCTAGCTGCTGCTGCTGTGCCAATTGCTCTTGGCTAAGCTGGTTATGACTTCCCACTACCAACAATAAATTAATAAGCTCAGGCCACATTTGTTGCCGCTGCAATAAATCCAATAGCAACTGGTTCGCTTCTGCATGCCTAGGATTGAGCTGATGTAGGCTTTGTAAAGCATTAAGCGCGGCATCATCATCGCCTTGAAATAGAGAAATTTCGGCAAGCTTTAAATGCACTAGTTGCTGGGTGCCTGGGAACTCTGTTACCAATTGATTGAGTACCTTTTGCGCTTCAGCAGTCTTGCCCTGCCGACCCATCGCAGTTGCCAGTGCAGGCAACACAACAATAGGCTGACTGGTAGTGGGCGCAAGTTCCAAAAACTTTTTTTCTGCACGCACGTTTTGGCCATCAGCCAAAGCCAGCAAGCCTTGGCGAGTTTGCAACTGCATACGCTTTATACGGCTGGTCTGCTGCCAGCTGCCAAGCACCCGAAAGGGTAAATTGAGTGCAATAATAAAGCGCAGGGTTAAAGACATGGCTACAAATACTAAAACAATGCCAAGTAATAGCACCCATATGCTCATTTCTATGCTGGTATCACCCCACGCTAGCAACACATACCCTGGGTCTACATTAATTAACGTGCCCAGCCCAGCGCCCACTAGCAATACCAATAAAACAATAAGAGTTAAAAAGCGCATGATCTATTCTCCCACCGATGGCTCAGCTGGAGTATCGTGCAGTGCGGCAACAAAGCCTTGCAAAGCAATCAGGGAACCACTGATATTAGGCATATTAACTAGAACCTTCACCTCATCAAGCAAGTCAATCTGAACGTACATTGCTTGGACAATAAGGTCACTTGGCCGATAGTATTGAGCTAAAAGGTGCTTGACACCTACCAACGATTGATCATAAATCGTCTGCTGGCGACGCAAAAGGGCAACTTGAGTTTGGCTTAATGCCATTTCAATACGCATACGCACCAATAACTCAGCTGCAGGCGTTAGCAGTTGCTGGTCTTCTTGAGTACGTGATTGCACCTTAACCAGCTGTTTTAATTCCCCAAAAACACTGTTAGCCACGCTTTTAGTGCCCTGCCAAACAGACTGAGCCCACTTGATTTCTTCTGCTGGCGCGATCATAGCGTCATTTTTAGGACCTAGCCCAAATGCCTTATCAGTGGCCGCTACCTTACTTCTGGGTGGAATAAAGGTCAGCTTTGACGCTAAACCAGAAAGCGCAGCAAGCTTTGCATACACACCTTGTACATCGACACTTGGAATAGCTGTAAGGGCTGCTAAATCTGCCGCAATGGCCCTTCTGATTCCATAGGTGCCCACTTGTTCACTATCTCGAATGATGATGTCGGCAGCCTTAAGTAGGGCTATTGCAGATTCACTAGCTTGCTCCATAGCCAACCGCTGGTTGGCTAACCGCAACAGGTATTCAGCTTCTGCCAACTGCCACTGAGGCAATACTTTACCCTGGTCTAGTTGGGTTTTAGCCATGGCTTCTAAGGCACGCACTAAAGCTTGGTCCATGCGCTTTTGATTAGTTTTTAAGTCTGTTTGTTCGGTGGAAATAGCACGCTGTGCAGAAGTGTTTGCAAGGGCTAAGTCATCTAGCTTTTGTGACAAAGACTGCTGTTGTTGCTGCCAATTTTGGAGTATTTTAGATTGGCCACTTTGGTCTGACATGAGCGCTGCAGTGTAGGATTTTGCTTGCCACTGCACGTAACCCAATCCAGCGACCGCTGCCATTAATATCACAACAAGTAGCCACAACAGGCTTAGCTTGCCTTGGCTTGCTGGCTTTGTTTTTGCTGCACTAGCTCGGTCCACAGGTTTAGAAACCTTAGCTGTTTTAGGGTTGGATACTTGTGGGTCTGCGCCTTTGCTAGGCACCTTAGTATTAGCTTTGTTCTGGTCTTGTGTCACTGCGTCAGCATCCTTTTTCAGCGGCTTCATCAGCCTACTATCACGCCACCTTATAACCAATTTTTACAGTTTATCGAGGCGCTTGTTGTTGTATTGTTTGCAGCAAAGTATCGCACATTGCTTGATTGCTGGCACTACCACTGGTAAGTAATACTTGGTAGCCTAATATTTTGGCCTGCTCCGCTACCCGTGCACTAGGCAAGACTAATATGACGCGCTGTTTGTCACACCAGTCTTGGTCACTTAGCAAGGCCTCAAAATTTCCTAAAGTTTCACCACTTTGGAACATTACTGCTTGGGGTGAGAACTCAGCTACACTGACTAATTGCTCACGGTTAATATGTGGCAACTTGCGCTGATAACATTGAGCATAGTCTACCCTTGCACCAGCAGTTTCCAGTGCATCAGATAAAGTCTCTCTACCGCCGCATCCTCGCACTATTAACACCTTGTGATGGGTTTGAATTTGGGGCAATAGATCGGCCAACAATGCTTCACTTGTGTCTCCCGTCACTGGCCTTTTTGCCGCAATACCAACCGCCATTAATTGAGCTTGTGTAGATTCCCCCATGCCCCACCATTGCACACCTACAGGCCACTGAGGCCAATAATCTTGTACTAGGTCTAGCCAGTACTGCGCCGCATTGGTGCTAATAACGATGACATGGTCAAAGGTGTCCAGATCCATTGCTAACTGCTTACTTTGCAGGCCATCCACTGATTGTGGTTCTACAGGTAGAATATCTAAGCACGCTTGGTGATGTACCTTAAACCCATGCTTTCGCAGTAGCTCAATCGTCACTTTTGCTTGTGCATCTGGCCTGGTGACCAATACCTTCATGCTGGTCATCAATTAGTTACTGAACATTATAAATAGCTTGAAGAATTTCACCAGCACCCTGTGCTAATAGGTCCTCTGCGGCAGTGATGCCTAGGCGTTCTGCATCCACACGTGACCCTCTAATTTCGGTAGTGAGTACGCGGCTGCCATCTACTTCGCCCACTAACCCCCGTAGCCATAGCTGATCCCCTTCTAGTTCGGCAAAGCAGGCAATAGGCACCTGACAACCACCTTCTAAGCGTTTGTTTAGTGCGCGCTCAGCCATTACCCGATCCGCCGTATCTTTATGGTGTAACGGCGCCAGCAGAGCGATTGTGACATTGTCGTCTAAACGGCATTCCACACCTACTGCGCCCTGCCCCCCGGCAGGCAAACACTGCTGGTCAGTTAAACGTGACTGAATACGGTGTTGGAAATCAAGGCGCATTAAACCTGCACTAGCTAAAATGATGGCATCGTATTGGCCTGCATCTAGCTTGGCCAAGCGGGTGTTTACATTACCCCGCAAATCTAATAATTGCAGATCTGGACGCAAGGCCTTGACTTGCAACTGGCGACGCAGGCTGGACGTGCCCACTTTGGCGCCTTGTGGAAGGTCATCTAAGCAGCTGAAGTAGTTACTTACGAATGCATCACTGGGGTCTTCTCGTTCACAGATCACAGAGAGCCCCAGGCCCTCTGGAAACTCCATTGGCACATCCTTCATGGAATGCACTGCAATGTCTGCTCGATCTTCTAACATGGCCTGCTCTAACTCTTTAACAAACAGACCTTTGCCACCCACTTTTGCTAACGGAACATCAAGGATTTTGTCACCCTTGGTCTTCATGCCTAAAATTTCTACAGTAAGGTCTGGATGATAACGCTCTAGCTCTGCTTTTATAAAATAAGCCTGCCAAAGAGCAAGTTGGCTTTCACGTGTGGCGATACGGAGGGTGGTCATAGGCTTTAATAACTGAGTGAACATTAATATAATCCATAGTGTATCAAATTGCTCTGCTTGGTGTTTGAGATAGACACCATAATGGAGCTGATTTATTCATCAGTAGTAGGTAAAATACAGGCCTAGCAGTTCACTATTTATTAAGAATTCATTTATGCCTTCTGATTTAACCCCTGAAATTGAAACCCCTCGCCGTATTCGCAGTTTTGTTAAACGTGCGGGCCGTATGACTCCGTCTCAAGAACACGCTTTGGAACACTATTGGCCCCTGTATGGTTTAGAACTTAATCAGGGGGCTTTGAATTTTTCAGACCTATTTGGTAATGACCACCCCGTAATCATGGAAATTGGTTTTGGTATGGGGGACTCCTTATCTACCATGGCTGCCACCATGCCAGAAAACAACTACATTGGTATAGAAGTTCATCGCCCAGGGGTTGGCCGGCTACTTAATAACCTAGCAACCCAGGAACTAAGCAACGTAAGGGTATTTTGTGAGGACGCCATTGAAGTGATGGCGCAGTGCGTTACCGATAATAGCCTGGCCGGAGTACAGCTATTTTTTCCAGACCCATGGCACAAAAAAAAGCATAACAAGCGCCGTATCGTGCAACCTAGTTTCGCTCAAGATATTCGCCAAAAACTCGCCACTGGTGGTGTATTTCATATGGCCACAGATTGGCAACCATACGCAGAACACATGATGGAGGTAATGGAACTAGCCAAAGGTTATAGAAACCAAGCGGGTGACACTCAGTATTCACCGCAACCGGAGTTTCGCCCTAGCACCAAATTCCAACGTCGTGGTGAGGGCAAGGGGCACGGAGTTTGGGATTTGATGTATCAGAAACAATGCTAATCAACCAACACTCTATTTGGGATAAAGCACCATTTGTGTGCATCGAAAAATGGCAACTGTTTTACCAGATTCATCATGGCTCACAATAGCATCCCAAACCTGAGTAGATTTTCCCAAGTGAGCAGCAGTTGCAACACACCTAATGGTCCCCTCCCTTGCTGTACCAATATGGTTCGACTTTAATTCAATCGTAGTAAAACCAATGGCCCCCTCTGGAAGGTTAGCAGTGCTGCCATAACCTGCACACGTGTCTGCTAGGGTAACAATGCTGCCTGCGTGAAGATAGCCGTTAATTGCAAGTAACGATGGTATGACTTTAAGTTCTGCCTCAACCCCTTCAGGTGCCACACGTGTGACGTGAAGGCCCAGATGCCCGGGTAAGCTACCTAAACTAATATCATTAAAAAACTTAGGAGTGAATTTTTTTGATGGCATCATTTTTTCCTTACAAACTAACTAACAACGCAATGATCTGGTCTGATCCAGACCAGAGGCACAGCAGCATTATTACATGACCTAAGGGGTCTGCGTTTAATGATGACTATGTGGTCTATTGCCAGCCATGGATTTAAACCCGATGGCATTGCCTTAGCGCATTAGTCAACACGGCAACCTATGAGGCCAGTTTGACCTCAGCGTTTGTTGGCGATAGGGTTAACTCACCGATTTATTAAAATACATCTACTAGGGTTGCCTAATTTATGACTCCTGCAATAGACCAACTCACACGTTTAGGTGTTCACCACAGTGTGCACGAATATACCCACACCGCCAAAGTGGCGTCATACGGAAGAGAAGCGTCAGATAAACTGGGTGTGCCTCCCCAAAGGGTATTTAAAACACTGGTCGTGGATGCTGGAAACAAGACTTTGGCGGTGGCGGTACTGCCTGTTGATCAACAGCTCAACTTAAAGCTTATGGCCACAGCCATTGGCGCAAAAAAAGTAGTTATGGCAAACCCTGCCACAGTGAGCCGAAGTAGTGGCTATGTCCTGGGTGGTGTGAGCCCAGTAGGCCAAAAGCGAGCGCTCACTACGGTTATAGATCAGCGTGCTAAAGATTATGGCAGCATTTATGTGAGTGGTGGTCGCAGAGGATTAGAGGTTGAACTGGCTGCAAGTGATTTAGCCATGGTAACCCATGGCTTATTCGAGATCATTTCTTAAGCCGTCATCACGGCACTAATTCAGCTAGAATTTAATCGCTAAAGGTGACGTAACTAGGATCGAGGTCTACTACCTGTGCGCTCATGGCTGCAGAAGTGATACCCATATCGATAAGGCCCTGCACTATCATGTTGCTAAGCGCTTGCTTTTGATCTGCTGTGCGCCCTGCCATGATATGAGACGTGGCATGGATAAAACGATCCGAGCCTGTGCCTGCAATATGGTGGTCGTAACCTGTGCAGCGTACTTTAATATGATCAGACTCAAACAAACCCGATTTTACATGGGCGTCAAACACGCACCTTAATAGCTGGGTGGGCGTAACACTACTGCTAAGCTGGTTAGAAATTTCTATGACGCAATGTGGCATGTGCAGGCCCTATTTATTAGTATTATGGGTAACATTTTTTTAGTGATACTGACCACTTTGGTCGTGCACAGCATCAACAAATATTTTGGCACTTTCTGGGTCTACAAACTGGTGAATACCATGGCCTAGGTTGAAAACATGACCATCATTTTTACCAAAATCTGCCAATATACGACCTACTTCTGCCTGAATAGTGGGTGCGTCTGCGTAAAGCACACTAGGATCCATATTACCCTGAAGCGCTACTTTGTCTCCCACACGATTGCGGGCTTCACTAACTTCTATAGTCCAGTCTAAACCTAGGGCATCAGCGCCTGTTGCTGCAAGTTGCTCTAACCACTGGCCACCGTTTTTAGTGAACAAGATAACAGGGACTGCTCTGCCTTCAGATTCGCGGGTAAGGCCATTAACAATACGCTGCATATAATCTAACGAAAAGGCTTGGTAACATGGGCCACTCAGTACGCCACCCCATGTATCAAAAATTTGTACCGCTTGAGCACCTGCTGCAATTTGAGCATTTAAATAAGCAATCACTGAATCGGCTAATACACTGAGTACTTGATGTAATAGCTCTGGGGTTGAATACATCATCGCTTTAATATGACGGAAGTCTTTGCTGGAACCCCCTTCAATCATATAAGTTGCCAAGGTCCAAGGGCTTCCAGAAAAACCAATCAACGGAACATCGCCAGACAATGCTCCACGGATAGTGCTTACCGCATTCATAACGTAGCCTAAATCTGCACCCATATCTGGCACTTTAAGCGCCGCAACATCAGCTTCAGTGCGCACTGGCTTTTCAAACTTAGGGCCTTCGCCAGCCTCAAAGTATAGCCCTAGGCCCATTGCATCGGGCACTGTTAGGATGTCTGAGAATAGGATGGCTGCGTCTAAATCATATCGACGTAATGGTTGCAAAGTGACTTCACAGGCAAAATCAGCATTCTTACAAAGGCTCAAAAAATCACCAGCTTCAGCACGTAAAGCACGATATTCTGGTAAATAGCGACCCGCTTGGCGCATCATCCATACCGGCGTTACATCAACAGGCTGGCCCATAAGAGCACGAAGAAAACGGTCGTTTTTTAATTCAGGTTTAGAAGCAGTCATGGCAAGAAATAAGGCCTTAAAGCAGATAGTAAAGATTGCTGCCCATGATATAGATCACCTGCCTCATTGTCACGGATTGTGGCAACTATACAAGTGATCTACAGATGTTCTCAACAGGTTTTTCAGGATTAGTAGTCGGGTTTAGACTTGTAGATAATCTAAAATACCATCTGCGGCTCTTCGCCCCTCGTCAATGGCAGTGACCACTAAGTCGGAACCACGCACCATGTCACCACCGGCAAAAATTTTCGCATTCGTAGTTTGGAAAGCGTAATTTTTAGCCACTAAATCAGACTCTTGAGCCACTTTAACAAGGTCCCAAGTATTTATCTCAACCCCTGCATCAGCCATCCACTTTGTTGGACTTGGACTAAAGCCAAAGGCTACGATAACGGCATCGGCAGCTACAACTTCTTCACTGCCTTCAATCACAATAGGTCGGCGACGGCCATTTTCATCAGCTTCACCCAACTCAGTTGTGACTAACTTAATACCTGTAACCTTGCCATTTTCACCGATTATTTCAACAGGAGAGCGGTTAAATAAGAACTGAACCCCCTCTTCCTTAGAGTTAGCCACTTCCTTAATAGAACCAGGCATATTGGCCTCGTCACGACGATAAGCACAATACACATTAGCTGCTGCTTGGCGAATAGCAGTGCGGTTGCAATCCATCGCCGTGTCACCGCCACCCAGCACCACAACTTGCTTACCTTTTAGATCAATAAAATCAGCTGGATCTTTTTCAAAGTCCATGCGGCGGTTAATGTTAGAAATTAAATACGGCAAGGCCTCGTGCACACCCTCTAGGTTCTCACCAGGGAAGCCTCCACGCATTGATTTATAGGTGCCCATGCCCATAAAGACGGCATCATATTCTTCCATTAACTGGTCTAGAGTGATGTCTTTGCCTATTTCAACATTAAGTTTAAATTCAATACCCATACCTTCAAATATTTGACGGCGCTTAGCCATAACAGGTTTTTCTAGCTTAAATTCGGGGATGCCAAAAGTAAGTAACCCACCAATTTCTGGGTAGCGATCAAACACTACTGCAGACACACCACCTCGCGTTAACACGTCGGCACAGGCCAAACCCGCAGGGCCCGCACCAATAACAGCCACTTTTTTGCCCGTTTCAACCACATGGCTTAAATCAGGTGTCCAGCCCATAGCAAAGGCCGTATCAGTAATATACTTTTCTACAGAACCAATGGTCACTGCCCCAAAACCATCATTAAGGGTGCAGGCACCTTCGCATAAGCGGTCTTGTGGGCATACGCGGCCACAGACTTCGGGCAGTGAGTTAGTTTGATGACACAATTCCACAGCCTCTAGAATATTGCCTTCCGACACCAGCTTGAGCCAATTAGGAATGTAATTGTGCACTGGGCACTTCCATTCACAGTAGGGGTTGCCACACTCCAAACACCGATGGGCTTGGGGCTTGGCTTCTACCGGTGTAAAAGACTGGTAGATTTCTGCAAACTGGCGCTTACGCAAGTCTGGGTGCACCTTAACCGGGTCTTGACGACCTACGTCGATGAATTGAAAATGGTTTTCTAATCGTTGAGCCATAATAGCCTCGTATACCTGATAATGTATTTTAAAAACGTCGAATTATTCAGTCTTGGTACGGGTGTTGGCCATAAGCTGCTGTAAATTGGCGGCTTTGGGCTTAACTAACCAGAATTTGCTGATATAATCTTCGAAATGACGGCTTAGTTCCCTGCCCCAACGGCTGCCCGTTGCTTCATGGAAGTCATGCAAGATAGAGCGCAAATAACTACGGTACTCTTCCATATGCTCGCCACGAATACGGTGAATTTCCACCAATTCGCTGTTGTATTTGTCTACAAAGGTGCGATCTACGTCTAATACGTAAGCAAAACCGCCGGTCATGCCTGCACCAAAGTTATAGCCTGTTTCACCAAGCACAGTCACCACGCCACCTGTCATGTATTCACAACAATGGTCGCCTGCGCCTTCAATCACGGCATGAGCGCCTGAGTTACGAACAGCAAAACGTTCGCCGGCACAGCCTGCAGCCATCACAGTGCCACCTGTTGCACCATACAAGCAGGTATTACCCATGATAGAGGTGACGTTAGATTTAAAGCTAGATCCCTTAGGAGGATATATAACCAGCTTACCACCTGCCATACCCTTACCTACATAGTCGTTAGCATCGCCTTCTAAGTACATGTTTAAACCACCGGCATTCCACACACCAAAGCTTAGGCCTGCAATACCTTTAAGATGCACTTCTAGCGGATGTTCAGACATGCCATTGTTGCCATGCACTTTAGCAATAGCACCAGACAGTCTGGCGCCTATCGAGCGATCACAGTTGGTGATGTTAAAGCTAAAGTCGCCACCTGTTGAATTGGCAATAGCGTCTGCCATTTCATCCAACATCCTTTGGCTCATTGTGCCTGGGTCGTATGGCTGATTTTTAGACACTTGGCAAGTGTTAGGATAGCTTGGGTCGATACCGTCTTGGCTCAACAAGGGCGACAGGTCTAAGTTACGTTGTCTAGCAGTCACTCCACCACTGATTTCTAGTAGCTGCGTCTGGCCTACTAGCTCTTCAATGCTACGCACGCCTAACTGCGCCATCACTTCGCGAGTTTCCTGCGCAATAAAGGTAAATAGGTGCTTCACCATTTCTACAGTACCGCGGAAATGATGATCTCTGAGTTGTTCGTTTTGTGTGGCCACGCCTGTAGCGCAGTTGTTAAGGTGACAAATACGCAGGTATTTACACCCTAAGGCCACCATGGGTAGGGTGCCAAAACCAAAGCTTTCTGCTCCTAAAAGTGCAGCTTTCACTACGTCTAGACCCGTTTTAAGGCCGCCGTCTGTTTGCACTCTCACCTTGCCACGTAGGCCATTGCCTCGCAAGGACTGGTGGGCATCAGCAAGGCCCAGTTCCCATGGGGAGCCCGCATAGCGAATAGAAGTGAGTGGGCTGGCTGCTGTGCCGCCATCGTTACCAGAAATGGTGATCAGGTCTGCGTAGGCTTTTGCTACACCTGCAGCAATAGTGCCCACACCTGGCCGCGATACTAGTTTCACCGACACAAGGGCCTCAGGGTTAACTTGCTTCAAGTCAAAAATAAGCTGGGCCAAATCTTCGATGGAATATATATCGTGATGCGGTGGTGGAGAAATTAGGGTGACGCCAGGCACAGAATATCGCAGAGTGGCGATAAGGTCGTTAACCTTGCCCCCAGGGAGCTGCCCTCCTTCACCTGGTTTTGCACCTTGAGCCACTTTAATTTGTAACACTTCTGCGCTCACTAAGTAGGCAGGGGTAACGCCAAAACGGCCAGAAGCAATTTGTTTAATTTTAGAGCGTTTGTTAGTGCCATAACGCACTGGGTCTTCACCACCTTCGCCAGAGTTAGAGCGGCCACCTAGCTCGTTCATAGCCATAGCTAAGGATTCGTGTGCTTCTGGGGACAAGGCCCCCAATGACATGGCGGCGGTGTCAAAGCGTTTGAATATTTCACTTAATGGCTCTACTTCACTAATATCGATCGCATTAGATGGCTTTAGCTTTAGTAAGTCGCGCAGCGAGGCAACGCCGCGCTCATTCACTAACTTAGCATATTTTTTATACACGCCGTAATCACCCGTTTGCACGGCAGCTTGGACGGTAGTGATGATGTCTGGGTTATAGGCGTGATACTCACCACCATGAATGTATTTAAGCAGACCACCTTGTTGGATCGGCTTACGATCTATCCACGCTTCAGCAGCCAATAACTGTTGGTCAGACTGGAAATCACTAAATTGCGCACCTTCTATGCGGCTAGCCACGCCATGGAAGCACAGGTCTATAATAGGACTACTGATGCCTATGGCTTCAAACAACTGCGCGCCACGATAAGAGGCAATGGTAGAAATACCCATTTTAGACATGATTTTAAGCAGGCCTTTATTAATCCCTTTGCGGTAAGACTTATGGCAATCGATTGGGTTGCCAATAATCTCGCCAGATGCCACCATGTCGTTAATAACCCGATAACTAAGGTAAGGGTAAACCGCTGTAGCACCAAAACCGATCAACACTGCAAAGTGATGGGAGTCTCTTGCGCTGCCCGTATCCACGACAATGTTTGCATCACAACGCAAACCTTCATTAGTTAGGTGGTGATGCACCGCACCTGTAGCCATACAGGCTGGGATAGGCAACTTGCCCTTTTCAATCTCACGGTCACTCAGTACCACAATGCCTATGCGCTTGCGCACAGCTTCTGCTGCTTGGGCACACACATCTTTAATAGACGCTTCTAAGCCTACTTCTGGGTCATAATTTAGGTTGATGATTTGCACCTTAAAACCAGGCACATTCATGTGTAATAAGTCGGTGTATTTACTAGCTGATAAGATGGGAGAGCCTAATACAATCCGCTTGGCAAGCTCTGGACCCTCTTGGAAAATATTACGCTCTTTGCCTAAGCATGTTTCCAACGACATCACTACAGCTTCACGCAGTGGGTCTATAGGTGGGTTGGTCACCTGAGCAAATTGCTGACGGAAGTACTCGTATACGCTGCGCACACGGTTAGACAGCACGGCCATGGGCGTGTCATCACCCATAGAACCTACGGCTTCT
>DCAT01000054.1:36228-41287 GCA_002312935.1 Oceanospirillaceae bacterium UBA1126
CACCCATAGAACCTACGGCTTCTTGGGCTGTTTCTGCCAATGGACGGATCACCTGGTCACGCTCTTCAAACGTCACTTGATGCATCTTCATGTGGCGCTTAAGTTCACCTTCAGTGAAGTCTTCAAAACACTGCTCTTCATCCAAGGTGCCTTCTAGGCGGATGGCAGACTTACGCAGCCACTTTTTATAAGGCTGAGAGGCTTTGAGGCGGTCGTCAATGTCTTTGGTGTGCATGATTTCACCGGTATGGGTGTCTACCGCCAAAATTTGCCCCGGGCCTACACGGCCTTTAGCGACAACATCCAGTGGGTCGTACTCAAACGTGCCAATTTCAGAGGCTGTTACCAGATAATCATCTTTGGTCATAACCCAACGTGATGGGCGCAAGCCATTGCGGTCTAGCAGGCACACAGCGTAGCGGCCAGTGTTTAATACCATGCCTGCCGGGCCGTCCCACGCTTCCATATGCATGGAGTTGTATTCGTAAAAGGCGCGTAGCTCGGGGTCCATCAATTCATCGTTTTGCCACGCTGGAGGCATGATCAAACGCAAGGCACGAAACACGTCCATCCCACCCAACACCATAAGTTCTATCATGTTGTCCATGCTAGAGGAGTCTGAGCCAGTAGTGTTTACCACACCTTCAAGCTCTTGTAGCTCTGGGATAAGTGGTGTGGATAATACGTTTTGGCGAGCTTTTGCCCAGTTACGGTTGCCTTCAATGGTGTTTATTTCGCCATTGTGCGCTAAAAAGCGAAAAGGCTGTGCCAGTGGCCAGCGAGGCAAGGTGTTAGTAGAAAAACGCTGGTGAAAGGTACAAATGGCTGTGGTTAACCTAGGGTCACCTAAGTCTTTGTAAAATACCGGTAGGTCTACCGGCATCATGAGTCCTTTGTAGGAAAGCACACGGTGAGACAAGCTACATACGTAAAAGTCTTCGTCTGAGATCAAGGCATACATGGTGGTTTTTCGAGCCACTAATAAACGCGCTTCTAACACTTCCCCGCGAAGGCCTGGACTGTTTACGAATACTTGCTCGATACGCGGCTGGCAATCTGCACCAATGGGACCAAGGCAGGACGGATCTACTGGTACTTCACGCCATCCCACTACTTCAAGGCCGTTGTCTTCTAGGGCTTGATTTAATACATTGCGGGAATGAGAAGCCTTATCTTCATCTTGGGACAAAAACACCATACCCACACCAAAAGACTCTGTCAGCTCTTCAGAAAAGTGATCTAATGCCACCTGGCGCATAAAGGCCTCTGGCATTTGTAGCAATAAGCCACAGCCATCACCTGTCTTACCATCGGCGGCAATACCACCACGGTGAGTCATACAGGTAAGGGATTCTATCGCCTTTTGCAACAAATCATGGCTGGGATCACCATGCATGTGCGCAATCAGTCCAAAACCACAGTTGTCTTTGAATTCTTTGGGATTAAAAAAACCAGCGTTCATCGGCATCTCTCTCGCTAATCTGGATGGCAGTGAGCCCATCACGGGTGTTAACAAGTGCTACAAAAACTGCTGCTAAATGAGACAAGAATCAGTAGGGCACCTGCTTTAATTACAAACTTCTATAAGAGCTTATAAGTTTATTGAATCAACAAATGGACAAGCATCCTACATGAGAAAACCACGGCAAACAAACTATTTGGGGTATAAGCTGGATAAATACCTACACAATTGGCGACGTTCGCCGAATTTGTAAAAATTATTCACCACTTGTGTTGAATTTATTACGAATCTGCTGTTGAATTTTTAAAACAGGCCGCGCCCATGGTTGCTGATTCTGCAAGGCTATAGGTAAGGATGATATGGCACTTTGAGCCTTACTAGCGCTTTCGTAGTCTCCAACAAGCAACATATACCAAGGCTGACCACCACGGTCTAGTTTAATGGCATAAAGAGGCTGCGAAATATTTTTGTCTACTATAAAGGCTTCTAACGTGGTCTCCAGCCGGGCACCAAGAACCTGCAAGCTGTAATGGTCGCTGGGTAATGTCAACACCTCCCGGTAACTGTAAGGTTGCTTTGTGTTGGAAGTGGCCGTGGGCCAGGCCTTCAGTACCGGTAGAGGTATTAGGGCGACCGCTTGCTTTGCTGGCGGTTGAGTTACCTGTGCTGCTGGCTTAGGTGACAGCTTTAGTTGAACCTTGGGCTGGCGACTCACATTTTTTGGTGCTGGAGACAGCTCAATAGGCTCCAAAGGTGGCAGTGCAGTTGCTATAGGCTCTATTACAACAGGTTGGATAGCCACTGGGGCCGGTTCCACATGACGCTGCTCCAGCACATTGGCAGACACATAATTAAATAACCAAATACCCACCAGTACAACTACCACAAGGGTAGTGGCACCTATATGAAGCAATGGCAAACCCGCTTGTTGAACGAAGCCCCCCTTATTAATGGCCTTATTAGCCAGCATATTAAGGTAACCAGGATTACCCTTGGCTAACTGGTGTAATTGCAATAATTGGATAGGCGCAAGGCCATGATTGATACCAATACGCTGCAGCCGTTGGCGTAAATACTCGGCACTTTCTTCCTGGTTAAAGGGCGAAAGCACTAAATGATAAAACCGCTCCTGCCTAAGCTCGGCAAAATGAGGCGTTTCAATTCGCTCTACTACACTGTGATCTGCACATAAAATGACGTGGGGGCGAGCGTCTATTTTTGCATTGCGGGGCAATAAATTGGCTAGGAGTTCTAGCCCATCCTCGTCTAGCCACTGGGCGTCATCCACCACAATCAACAGCACTTCTTTTTGCAGTTTCAGCTCTTGAGCCAGTGCCTGTATCGCCATAATGCTGTGCTCTAGGCTTGCCTGGTTAGGCAGCTGCACAGGTAGTTGTTGGGCTAGTTGACGCACTACCCATGGCGCAGTAGCTGGTTCTTGTAATGCCAGATGAACGATACATGCCTTAGCGGGCTGAGCACGCAAAAACTGGTCAATAAAAGTTGTTTTACCAGCACCAGAAGGAGCACTGATCAGCACCAAGTAATCAGAGAAATGGCTTAAATGCAGCAATGTCTCTAATTGCCGGCCCCGGGCTTTAGCTTGATATTCAAAAGCCATTAAATTATCGCTTTGATGACTCACTTCTTGCTGGTCTAATTGGCGCAGATAAGTGGCATAAGCTGATTTAAGGCTGTCGCCCGTATTAGATTTTGGCAGAGGCTGGGTCACGGTCCTAACCCCCTAAACTGCCAACGACTGGTCAAGGGTCTGCTGCAATAAATCACGACTAAAATCTGAAGTGACAATCGCTTCACCTAGCTGCTGAAGTAGGATTAAACGAATGCTGCCATCGGTGACTTTTTTGTCTAGCTGCATATGTGTTAGGTAGGCTTTCCCATGCATTTGGCTTGGGCCCCATAGGGGCAATCCAGCAGCTTTTAACAGGTTTTGAATACGCAGTACTTGTTGGTGTGAAATCCGTCCCAAGCGCCACGATAAGTCAGCCGCCATGGCCATACCAGCACCGACAGCTTCACCGTGTAACCAGTGACCATAGCCCATTTCAGTTTCTATAGCATGTCCAAAGGTGTGGCCAAAGTTAAGTAGGGCTCTCTGCCCATGCTCCAACTCGTCTGCAGCAACAATGCGGGCCTTGCAGGCGACAGATTGATAGATAGCTTGGCTTATTAACTCAGGAGCCAGTTGACGCAGCTGATCTATATTCTGTTCTAGCCAGGTAAAAAAATCGGGTTCGGCAATAAGGCCATACTTAATCACTTCTGCCAGGCCTGCACAGAGCTCCCGAGGGGGCAATGTTTGCAGGCTTTGGATATCAATAATTACACACTGAGGCTGATGGAATGCACCAATCATGTTCTTGCCAAGGGGGTGGTTAACGCCAGTCTTTCCACCGACAGAAGAATCTACCTGAGATAACAAGGTAGTAGGTATTTGTATAAAATTCACACCACGCTGATAAGCGGCAGCCGCATAGCCAGTCATATCTCCTATAACTCCGCCGCCAAGAGCAATTAGGGTTGTTGTACGATTATGACGTTGCTGTAGCAAGTGGTCAAAAATCAACCCCACTGTATCAAGATGCTTATACTGTTCACCATCTTGCAGCACGATGCTGTCCACCTGTAAGCCGCTAATACCAAGGCTCTGCAAACCGTTTAAAATGCCTTGCAGGTAGAGGGGCGCTATAGTGCTATTGGTCACCACCATCACTTGTTTGCCAGTAATATGCTGGCGCAGCAGTTCAGCCTGTTGCAAAAGACCACTACCGATATAAATCGGGTAGCTGCGACTCCCTAGCTCAACGGTTAATGTGTGTTGTACGCTGCTCATGATGATAGCTCTGGCCCGTAACAGCCTTAAAGTAGACTAGGTAGTTTAAAGGGAACGAATTGCTTCGATTTGCTTAATAATCTCTGCCACTAACAAACGGGGATTTTGCGCACCTGTAGCCACTTGAATGTCTGCTGTTTCTTCATACAATGCATGGCGATGGGCAAACAAGTCTCTTAGCACTTGTTCTGGGTCTTCATTTTGAAGCAGCGGGCGATTTTTATCTTTTGATGTGCGCTCGAGCTGTTGCTCAACCGTTGCAAATAAATACACCACAGTGCCGCGGGCAGACAAATGTTGTCTATTTTCAGCTAACTCCACTGCGCCACCACCTGTAGCCATCACTAAATCCCTGTGCTCGGTCAACTCGGTGATCATGTTAGCTTCGCGTTTACGAAAGCCAGCTTCACCTTCGACATCAAAAATCCAAGGAATATCCGCACCAGATCTTTCCTCAATTTCCCTATCAGTATCTAGGAATTCTAGCTTTAATTCGCGTGCTAGCTGACGCCCAATGGTGCTTTTGCCAGCGCCCATTGGGCCGATTAAAAATATATTCACAATGAAATTCCTTTTAGGAACAGCAACAACAAAACCCGGTCATCAAGCACGAAATGCTCACTGCCGGGTGGCATCAGTTAAATTATGCGGACTAACATTAACATAATCAAGGGTTAACTATGCGTGGAGTGACAAAAACCAAGAGTTCAAACCTCTCAGCCCCTTGCTTTTGCTGCTCAAAC
>DCAT01000044.1:0-791 GCA_002312935.1 Oceanospirillaceae bacterium UBA1126
GCTTCTTGCTTTGATACTTTAACGAATATCACATCGCATCAACTATGATGATTTTAACAACATTGGCGGAGTGGACGGGACTCGAACCCGCGACCCCCGGCGTGACAGGCCGGTATTCTAACCAGCTGAACTACCGCTCCGCATTTCCTTTAAGCTAACCAGGTTCGGCGTTGCCTTTAGGAGATGCGCATTTTAAAGATTTCCTCAGCCGTGTCAAACGTTTAGGCGAAAAAAAGTAATATTTCTTTATACTGGTCAAAAACCATACAGATTTATTAAAAAATCCACACCTGGGCTACATCACTTGGAACCTAAGTGCAGATGTAATAGTCTTAGGCATAGTTTGTAAGATAATTCACATCAAAACAGAATGACATTAAGGATTTGCCCATGAAACCATTATTTTTTACCTTAGGTTTAAGTTTGAGCTTGTTAATGGGTGGCTGTGCCGTAAGCCCGCAGTCCATTGTGTTAAGCCCACAAGCAGCTCTTTCTGGCCCCGCCTATGGCCAAGGGCGCGCATTGGCTATAACTGTAGAAGATCGTCGCTCCAGCAGCGTTTTAGGCAGCCGAGGTGGCGTTTATGAAGCCTCTAGTGTGATCACCATATCGAACGATATTACAAGCGCCCTACTTATTGCCGCTCAAGGTGCAGCAAACCAACTAGGGTTTGACGGTTCTAGCGCTTCAGCACCGGCAACACTGACGCTAATCCTGGAACAATTAAGCTATGACACCCAAAGCAATAATTTAATTCATACAGTTAGTATTGACGCTAAGATCACTCTAGT
>DCAT01000044.1:1177-4455 GCA_002312935.1 Oceanospirillaceae bacterium UBA1126
TTCCCAAGCTTGCCCGAGGCCCAAAAAAATCAGGAAATCATCACTGAGGCCCTTAGCACAAGCTTAGAGCGTGGCTTTAGCGACATTAGCCTTGCCAACTTTTTGGCCCAAAATTAGGTGCTGGCTTAGTCAGTTTGTTTAAAATCTAAAGCAACAGAATTAATGCAGTAACGCAGGCCAGTTTCTGGGGGGCCATCTGGAAATACGTGACCTAAGTGGGCATCACACCCATCACACATTACTTCTGTTCGCCTCATTCCGTGGGTCACGTCTACCTCTTCTTTCACCGCTGGCGCATTGGCTGGTGCACTAAAGCTGGGCCATCCGCAACCTGCGTCAAACTTAGATTGGCTAGAAAATAGCTCTGCACCGCAGCAGTGGCAATGATATTTGCCACTTTCAAAATGCTGATCATATTGCCCTGTATGAGGCCTTTCGGTACCTTTTTGGCGGCACACAGCAAAGGCTTCTGGGCTTAATTCCTCACGCCATTGCGCTTCAGATTTAGGGACACCTACCTTGCTAGTGTTTCTTTCAGTCATCTCAATGCTCCTGCATTTGGTTA
The DNA here is from genome assembly GCA_002312935.1 of Oceanospirillaceae bacterium UBA1126. Lineage (GTDB taxonomy): Bacteria > Pseudomonadota > Gammaproteobacteria > Pseudomonadales > Balneatricaceae > Njordibacter. The sequence goes on from DCAT01000044.1 coordinate 1,743, forward strand.
AAAAATAGTCAGTATTGGTTAAATGATACTGTTTAGTGGCGCTTTTATAGTTTTATAAAAAATTTCTAGCACGTATGATAAGTTATTATTATCACATTAAATCTATAAGTTCGACGAGATCAAGTTTATGAATATGATACGCAAGTCGCAGAAACTGATGAACGTATGCTACGACATTCGCGGCCCAGTGCTTGAAGAAGCCAAACGCCTAGAAGATGAAGGCAGTCGCATTATTAAACTTAACATTGGCAACCCAGCTCCATTTGGTTTTGAAGCGCCAGAAGAAATCGTTCAAGATGTGATTCATAACTTGCCTAATGCGCAAGGTTACTGTGATTCTAAAGGCCTGTTTGCAGCCCGTAAAGCAGTGATGCACGAATGCCAGCGTAAACATGTCAAAAATGTCACTATAGAAGATATTTATATTGGCAATGGCGTTAGTGAGCTTATCGTTATGGCTATGCAGGGCCTTTTAAATGAAGGCGATGAAATGCTTATTCCAGCGCCCGACTACCCCCTTTGGACTGCAGCAACCTCGCTGTCTGGTGGCACACCAGTGCATTACCGCTGTGATGAAGATAACGGCTGGCAGCCAGATCTTGAAGACATGGCATCCAAAATTACTGACCGGACCCGCGGCATTGTGGTAATCAATCCAAATAATCCCACAGGGGCAGTGTATTCCAAGGAAACCCTCGAAGCGATTATTGAATTGGCCCGTAAACATGGCCTCATTATCTTTGCTGACGAAATTTACGATAAAATTCTTTATGAAGACGCTACGTTTACGCCTATGGCAAGCTTAGCAGATGATGTGCTGTTCATGAGCTTTAACGGCCTATCTAAAACATACCGTGCTGCTGGGTTCCGCTCTGGTTGGGTGGTGTTGTCTGGGGCTAAGCATAGGGCCAAAGACTATATTCAAGGCCTAGATATGTTAGCCAGTATGCGCTTGTGTTCTAACGTACCAAGTCAGTATGCTATTCAAACCGCGTTAGGTGGCTACCAGAGTATTAAAGAACTAACTTGTGAAGGGGGCCGGCTAACCCGTCAACGCGATATGGCTTGGCGAATGTTAGACGCCTTGCCAGGTGTTAGTTGCCATAAACCAGAGGGAGCTTTATATTTATTCCCCCGCTTAGACCCTGAAATCTACCACATAGAAAATGATGAGAAATTCGCCTTTGATTTGCTATCGCAACAAAAAGTGCTAGTGGTTCAAGGCAGCGGCTTTAATTTGCCAGACAGTCAACATTTTCGCATTGTATTTTTGCCCTATGAGGAGCAATTAATAGAAGCCGTAGGCCGCATTGCTACTTTCTTGGGCACCTTACGCAAGTAACAGTGTGTTTAAGGGTTACCTAGAGGATACAAAACCACGTCGTGAAAGCCGCAAATCACAGGCACTAGGCCCGCCAACGCTTGGTCTAATGTCGGGTCGCCTGAGTCGACTAGCAGTGGCCTACCATTGAGACCCTTGAGTTTGGTTTTGGTTGCCACAATGTGAATATTAGCCACCCCTAAATGTTTAATCAGCTCTGGACTAAGTTGCTGGTTACCCCGACCTAACACGTGCCCCTGGCCCCCAATTAGAGTAATAAACAGCTGTGCTGAATGGTGGCTGCATAAAGCTAGCAACTGCTGCGCTGTAACATCGCTGGCAACCACTTGGCCATCTTCGATAACGTCTACACCTAACAAGGTGTTTTTTAGGTCTAAGTAGTTCATGACTGCCGCTACAGTAGAACCAGAACCCATAATATACCGAACACCAGGCTCCATAAGTTCTTCTACATGGGCGGATATATCATCTAACACTAAAGCTTCAATTTCTTTGGAACCTTCTTTAGCACCGTCTTTGGTGGCTTGCATATATTGATGCGACTCAGGCACTTGAAGCTCGCCATAATAGCGCGCCTTTACCCGTCCAGCACGAAATTCTTCCTCGTCTATGTCGCGCACTTCTTGGCTACGCAAACTCACAAGTTCACCCCTCACTAACTGAGCAATCACCTGGCCTGCGGCCGCGGGTGTAATGCCATAGACGCCCGAATGAATCTTTACACCCGCAGGTATACCTACAACAGGCACTTGGTCTCCAATCGCTTCTAAAAGGTCTCTTGCGGTGCCATCGCCCCCTACAAACACCAGCAAATCCACACCTTTTTTTAGCAAGGCTTGCGCAGCTAGCATGGTATCCGTTGCGCGTGAAGGTTGGGTTTTGGCTTCACCAATCACCTTAGTAGTTATACCAGCAGCGAGGCCACAATCTGCGCCCATGTCACCAGAAAAAGCATAAATGCATACATCAAGCCCAGCCAATTCAGTGAGTGCCTGCATACAGCGCACATTAGCCTTAGGCACAGCACCAAGGGCTAATGCTTCTTGTGCCACATTGTCGCTACCTTTTAATGCCACACTTCCACCTAAGCCTGCTAGGGGGTTAACCACTAAACCGATATTAAACGTCATTACGGTGTCTCATGTGAAATATCAAAGCCCAAGCCACTCATCATGGTGGTGGCGTCGGTGTTAGTCATACCGTGCAATTGAAGGCTAGAAAATTCTCGCCTTACGGGGTAGTTTTTACGCAACAAATCAAAATCATTACCTTCGTGCATACGGGCGTTATCTTCCATCAGTGGATAAACACTACCACAGGCTTGAGCTAAGACTTCCTTAGCCGTTGCGGCAGGGCTGACTTGCAGTGAAG
>DCAT01000044.1:4772-8881 GCA_002312935.1 Oceanospirillaceae bacterium UBA1126
CCTGACTTGCAATAAAGACAGATCCGGCTGAGGTATTAAGTTGCCTAGCTGATGGCTAGCATCCAACCCGAAGTGTTCACAAAAGTCTTTATATATCATATAAGTACCTCGCATTTTTCCTTCTAAAGAATGCCCGGCAATGTGTGGCGTGACACAATGGCAATAGTCAAATAGACTGTTATCTATATTAGGTTCTTGATGCCATACATCCATAAATAAATGTAAATCATGGTCGTTTTTTTGGCGCTCCAAAAGCGCCTGTTGATCGACTACCTCACCTCGCCCTGCACTTATTAGCACCGTCCCTTTGGCTAAGCTTTTAATACGTTTTTCATGCAACAAGTTTTCAGTGGCATGCGCCCCTGTTTTAGTCAACGGCGTGTGCAAACACACAATTTGGCAGCGCGATAACAACTCATCTAATTCAACATAGTCAGGATGCCCTGCATCTGCTTTTGGTGGGTCACATTGCAGTAGGTTAAATCCAGCTTTTTGCAGCCTAAGCGCTAATTGTCCACCAACATTGCCGGCACCCACAATGCCAATAGTTTGTAAGCGAGGATCAATACCGAGAGTTTGCCAAGCATGGTTGAGACAGGCGATCACATAGTCAGCCACCCCAGCGGCATTGCAACCAGGGGCATTACGCCACGCAATGTTGTTAGCCTCCATATAGTCTGTGGCGAGATGATCTGTGCCAATAGTGCAGGTACCCACAAACTGCACCTTGCTACCCTTCAACAAGGCTGGAGTCACTTTGGCAGTTGAGCGCAGCACTAGCGCATCTGCGTTAGCAACTTGTTCTGGGGTAATTGACCGGCCATTGACCCGAGTAATTTGCGCTAGGTCGCCAAAAAGTTCATCAAGTAGTAATATAGTGTCATCTGCTACTAAGTTAATCAGGGCCATTAAATTACTCCTAGGCTTATGGGGGTATAGGTGTTGGTAGAATCTTGAACTATGCCAGCACTTTGTTTGGCACTGGCATGCCATTGGTTTACATTAACAATATCACCATCAGTTTCCATGGCAGGGTAAGCTAAGCCATGGCGATCACAAAAATCAGCTAACTTCGGGTAACTCCAACGAAATAACGTTTTTTCGTAGTCTGCACCTAAGAGTTGAGGGCGACTATAACTGCCCTGTAACCCTCTTTGACGCTGAGCTTCAAGTAATATGATGGCAGCCGCCACAGACACGTTAAACGAGTGCACCATACCTAGCATAGGAATCACCACTTGATGGTCTGATGCGGCTAATGCTGAAGGGCTGACTCCATGCATTTCTGCACCCAGGATAAGTGCTGTGGGCAGGGTGTAGTCTAACTCACGATAATCGACAGCCAGATCACTTAAATGGGCTGAAACTAGCTGCATACCGTGTTTTTTAGCCGTATCTAGCGCGCTATTCATAGTATCATGAGCCATTATATTTACCCACTTTTGGCTACCAAGGGCTGTGCCCTTGTGGTCACCAAATCCTCCTGCCGGTGTGACCACATGCGCACGGTGTATGCCCACCGCATCGCAGGTACGAATCAGCGCTGCAATATTTTGAGTCTTATTAACTTGGTCAGTAATGATGGTTAAATCAAGCTGACGGCAAGCCAAGGTGGCTTTATATTTTGCCAAACGAGCAGGCGTCATAGAGTTACGGCAAAAGTTAAATGTATCGATGATTAATGATAACAATTTATTGATTAGATTTGTTACAATGTAGCCACATTAAGGCTCATCTTACACTTCATTACACAATAAATGACGCAAAACCACGTAACACCTATTATTGCTTACCAGGGCCATCAAGGCGCTTATTCCCACCTGTCCTGCCAACGGATGTTCCCAAACTTTGAAGCTCGTGCTTGCATGAGCTTTAGCGCTGCTATGGCGATGGTAGAGCGAGGCGAAGCTCACATTGCTATGATTCCTGTAGAAAACTCTACTGCAGGCCGGGTGGAAGAAATTTACCGCCAACTACCTCACACGTCGCTGTATGTTATTGGTGAACATTATGAACCGGTTAACCATTGTTTATTAGGTTTGAAAAACAGCTCAGTAGCGCAGATAAAAACTGTGGGCTCACACCCCCAAGCGTTGGCTCAATGTGATAAACGCCTTAGCAAGCTTAGCATTCGACCTACAGCAACACTAGATACCGCAGGTGCTGCCCTTGAAGTGAGCCAAAAAGGTGATCTAAGTCATGGTGCTATCGCCTCTAGCTTAGCCGCACAGTTGTATGATTTAGCTATTTTACAAGAGAATTTTCAAGACGTTCAGGGCAATACCACGCGTTTCTTAATTTTATCGCGTGAACATAAAATCCCTGCTCAAGTCACCGGTCAAAAATACATCACCTCATTTTTGTTTACCGTACGCAATATCCCCTCTGCTCTATACAAGGCCATGGGTGGCTTGGCCACCAATAACGTCAACCTAATTAAATTAGAAAGCTATACCCCAGACGGGCGAATGGTAGCAACTCAGTTTCACATTGATGCTGAAGCCCATCCTCACGACGCCAATATGATTTTAGCCATGGACGAATTGGCTTATTTTGCTAAAGACATCCGCATGCTGGGCACCTATGCTGCTAGTGACTATAGGTACCTAAAGGTTTAAACCAGTTCAACATAAATCACTGCTTATACCTAATACCCATTGTTTAACAATTATCAACACTAACTACACCAGTACTGGGAGTCGACATCATGTCTCAATCAACTAAATTACTTTATGCATTAGCACTTGTGCTGCTATTTTCAGGTGGGCTGTTATTAGCTAAATATGCACCATGGGCTGATCAAAGCACTGCCAACGCAGGGTATGCTAATTTGGGTGGCGACTTCACATTAAATTCTAAGGATGGCGAAGTGAGCCTTGAAGACTACCGTGGTCAGGTGGTGTTGATGTATTTTGGCTTTACCTCATGTCCGGACGTATGCCCTACTGCGCTCTCCACCATTGCAGCAAGCATGCGTCAATTAACACCCAGTCTAGAGGCGCAAATTCAACCCTTATTTGTTAGCGTAGATCCTGGCCGTGACACACTAGATAATCTGGCCATATACAGTGCCTACTTTCACCCTAGAATGTTGGGTATTACTGGAAGCATTGAAGCCATTGATGAGATAGTAAAAAAGTATGGGGCATACTATAGCCATATCCCGCTGGAAAATTCTGCGTTAGCCTATACTGTAGACCACACCTCTCGGGTATACCTTATCGGCACTGAAGGTCAGCTCATAAGCACCGTTGCTCACGGCACCTCGGTAGACGAATTAGTAGCGTTACTTAAGCAACATCTGTAGGTCTTTCTTCTGGCCAGTAGAGCTTATCAAGAGTGACGAAGCCACCATAGGTTTGCTGTAATTGCAAAAACAGTAACCTTGCCTCGGGTGGCAACCCATGGGCAAAATATGCCCGCGCTTGAGCCGAAACAGCTAACCTAAAGGCTAAGTCATCGCCGTCTGCACCATTTAGGTTGTCAGCGCTGGCAACGAATAGTCGCTGAGTTGCCAAGCTGAACAACCACTCTAGGGCCTGTGGCTTAACCTCCACTTTTTCAAATTCTGTTTGCTGCTCACGACTGCGTCCGTCTGGTCGGTACCAATAACCAAAATCTTCAAGTAATCTTCTGGCCTTACCAGCCACACACCAATGTGATATTTCATGCAAAGCGCTGGCAAAGTAACCGTGGGCAAATACTATTTGGTGAACCGCACACTGAGCGTTAGCTGGTTCGTAAATAGGCTCGTCTAATATGCCATGGCGCCCATCACACAAGGCACAGATTAAGCGTGTGTTAAGCGACTTGACGAACAACCCATCAAACAGCTTAATAATTTGCTGGCACTGACATTTAGTATATCTAGGCATTAGTTAATTATGGCCGAATATGCAGAAAGCGGCTATTATAGCCCATCTTTTTTCCCGCCAACACTTTGGTTTTTCTAATGCATCAAATAACCGGCCATACCTACAGCGCAGCAGCCATGGGCCAAGAATTACGTCAATTCTTACGCTTAGGTACTCCTATACTCATTGCTGAAGCGTTACACATGAGCGCCAGCTTCGTTGATACTATTATGGCAGGGCGTTATAGCTCAGCAC
>DCAT01000044.1:9168-9641 GCA_002312935.1 Oceanospirillaceae bacterium UBA1126
GATACTATTATGGCAGGTCGTTATAGCTCAGCAGACTTAGCTGCTGTGGCTGTTGGATCTAGCTTGTTATTCCCCGTATTGATATTGATGATGGGGACCATCATGGCAACAACACCCACTGTTGCTCAATACTTCGGTGCAAAAAAGCTCACCTTAATCGGTCCTTTTGTGCAGCAATCTTTATGGCTAGCTGCCATCTTAAGCTGCTTAGCTGTGGGGTTGTTATACGCCTTAGACCCATTATTTGATTGGTTAGACATTAAGGATCCAATAAAAGGCATCGGTTTACGTTATTTGCATGCGGCTGCATTAAGTTTGCCGGCTGTGGCCATTATGCAGAGCTTGCGTAGCTTCAGTGAAGGTTTAGGTATCACTAAACCTATGATGTATTTTAGTTTGTTAGGCTTAGTGATCAATATTCCCATGAACTATATCTTTATTTATGGGCATTTTGGTATCCCAGAAATGGGTGG